>CALXNI010000025.1 GCA_944389715.1 uncultured Clostridia bacterium
GCACCCCTGGGCGACCCTTAAATATTGATATGCGGGTCGCCGTGGGCGGCGACCCCTACAACGTTTGCAATTAATTTCTAATCTCCAACCTCTAACCTCTAATCTCTAAACAACAAATTACAATTTACAAATAAGAAAGGTTGTGAATATATGAATAAAAAAATTTTATTTTTCTTTTTATTTACTATTACATTATCAATAATTTTTATAATAACATTTCCATCTTTTACTTTTGCTGCTTACCCTAAACTAGTTTCTAAATTAATAAATGGATTCGAATCTATAAAAAATTGGATTATAAAAATAGCTACTCCCGCTGCTGCTGTTGCTGTTCGGCACAGGTATATTTATGAAAAAATTTAGTTTTGGAGATGAAGAAAGAATAATGATAGGTAAAAAAATTATTAGAGGAAGTCTTTTCTCTTACGCCTTTATACTTGCAATAGATTTAATTTTATCAACAATAGAAATTTTAGTTTCTTAAAAAATAAAGGAGTGTAATCTTGGAAAGTGAACAAATAAATATTGTAACTACAATAACTCAAACTATTAATAATCTTTTTTCTAATTTATTTTCTTCTATAGATAATTCTTTATATTCTGTCTTGGATGATTTATTATTTATAGATTCAGATATACTTAATGATAAATATTTAAATATGATATTAGGATCGTCTTCTAATGGTCTTATTTTAATTTGCAATTCGCTACTTATTGGATTTTGTTTATACTATTGTTTCAAACTTTTATTATCACATCTTACATTTACACAAGTACAAAATCCATCTCATTTTGTATTTAAACTGTTCTTTTGTACAATTGCAATGAATTTCTCTTATTTTATTATAGAAAACCTTCTTATTGTTTTTTCTAATTTATCGCTTTCTATTAGAGAAGTTGGAGAAATAATTTTTAATAAAAATATTTGTTTATCTTCTTTTATACAAGAATTTAATTCAAATATTTATTTTGAAGATACTACTATAAATGTGTTTTCTTTAAATGGATTGTTAAAAGGATTTATTTCAATTGGATTTTTAAATTTAGCTATCTCATATTCTTTAAGATACATATTGATTAAAGTTTTTATATTATTAAGTCCATTTGCTTTTATATCATTGCTTAATCCATCGTTTTCTTGGATTTTTAAATCTTGGATGAAATTATTTTTATCCCTTTTAATTTTACAAATTCTTGTTCCAATTATTTTGTTAGTTGCATTTTCTATAGAATTTAGTTCTTCAGATATTTTTTCTAAAATTGTTTATATCGGAGCAATTTATTCTTTAATAAAAGCAAATTCTTTTGTAAGAGATTTTATGGGAGGCCTATCTACAGATATTAGTATTGGAATTTCTGGTTTTAAAAATCAAATTACAAAACAATAAACATGGAGGTTTTTATTATAATGAAATTTATATTTCCACAAAATTATTCTTTTAAAAGTAAATTATTAGGATTTATTGATTATTCAACATTATTTTTAAATATTATATGGGATTTTTTTCTGTTTTGTTTGATAGATCTTTTTACTTTTAATATCTCTCTTAAAATATCTCTTTTTATAATTTTTTGCTTTCCTTTATTTTTATTTAGTATTATTGGATTTAATCATGAAAATTTTGTTTATGTATTAACATATTTATTTAAATTTATATTTAATAAAAAAATTTATTTTTATTCTAAACTGTGATATTATTTTTTATTTTTTCTTTGTTGTAATGATCTCTTAAAAATGATATAATTGTTTTACTAATTTTTAAGGGAGTACTTTTTATGAAACTTGAAAAAAACGAAAAATCTATGATTTTTTCTTCAACAGAAATTCCGGATGTTTTTTTTACTGAATATATGTCCGAAGCAAACGGTGATTATATTAAGGTATATCTATGTATGCTTTTTTTAAGTAAATATGATAAAGATATAAAATTAAATGATTTATCTAAAAGATTAAATATACCATTATCTACTATTCAAGCTGCTCTTAATTTTTGGGAAGAAAAAGGCGCACTTACTAAAAAAGTAAATGGTTATATATTAAATGATCTTCAAGAAATAGAACTACACAAATTATATTCTCCTAATCTTACTCTTTCTCCTGAGGATATTAAGAAAAACCAGGATAGTAAATACCGTGCTAAAGCTGTTGAATGTATAAATAATATGTATTTTCAGGGAGTCATGTCTCCAGCATGGTATAGCGAAATAGATTTATGGTTTAAAAAATATAAATTTGATGAGCAAGTTATGATATCTCTTTTTGATTACTGTTTTAACAAGTCTGCTCTTCATAAAAATTATGTAAAAACGGTTGCGGAAGCATGGAACAAAAATAATATAAAAACCTATGAAGATTTAGAATTATATTATCAAAGATATGAAAAATTAAACAAAATAAAAAAAGAAATAGCAAAAAAACTTGGAAGATTCTCACCTCTTACTCAATTTGAAGAAGCTATAATAGAAAAATGGGTTGTAGATTTTAATTATGGGTTAGATGTTATAAATATTGCCCTAAAAAAAACAACCTCTAAAGCAAACCCAAGTTTTGACTACTTAGATAAATTAATTTCAGATTGGCATGATAGAAATTTAAAAACTGTAACAGATGTAAATAACTTTTTAGCAGAAATTAAGCAAAAAAAGAAAAACATAAAACAATTAGAAAAGAAAACAAATTATAATAATTATGAACAAAGAAATTATGATGATTTAAATAACTTATATGCAAATAAAAAGTAAATTAATAAATTGTAATTTGGAAACGAATGGGGACAGTAAAATGAATAATTCTATATTAAATGATTTATTAAAACAATATGAAAAAATAAGATTAAATAATATTCGTGATTTGGAAAAAAGAAAAAAAGAATTATATTTATCTAATCCTAAATTGCAACAAATAGACGAAAACTTAAGTAATTTATCTATAAATACAGCTAAAGCAATTTTACAAAATAATTCTAAAAATAATATAGATAATTTAAAAATAGAAATAGAAAAATTAAAAAAAGAAAAACAACAAATATTAAAATCCCTTGGATTATCTATGGATTATTTGCAACCACTTTATGACTGCAAAATATGTAAAGACACAGGTTATGTTTTTGAAAATGGAAAAACTTTTATGTGTAATTGTTTAAAACAAAAAATATATAATATAGAATATAATCAAAAAAATGAAAATATTATTAAAAATCAAACTTTTAGCAATTTTAATATAAATTTATTTTCTGATGAAATTAACGAAAAAAAATATAATTCTAGTATTTCTCCTAGAGAAAATATTTTAGATATAAAAGAGGCAGCAATTAATTTTATTAGTAATTTTGACGATGAAAATACAAAAAATTTAATTTTTTCTGGTGGAACAGGCCTTGGAAAAACTTTTCTTTCTAATTGCATTGTAAACGCTCTTTTAGAAAAAGGAAAAACTGTAATGTATCAGACAGCACCTGTAATGCTTGACAATTTAATTGCAGATTTATTTGCAAAACCAGAGAACCAAACTGGAATATCAGCAAATTTATTATCAGTTGATTTACTTGTAATAGACGATTTAGGTACAGAAAGCTTAAATAGCTTAAAATTTACTGAATTATATAAAATAATTAATACCAGACTTTTAAGTAAAAAAACTAAGACAATAATTTCAACTAATTTAGATTTAAAAGGTCTTTTTCAAAATTATGATGAACGCTTAGCTTCAAGGTTTGTTGGATATTATGATATTTATAGGTTTTATGGTGAAGATATAAGGTTAAAAAAATAATTTTAAGCTCGTAGTAAAAAGTTTCCAAAAATAATTTGGAAACTTTTTACTACGAGCGAATTCTTATTTTAGTGCTTCACTACATTTATGGCAAATGCTAGGATTTTCTTTATCTTCTCCAACAGTAATAGAATACATCCAGCATCTTTCACATTTTTCTCCTTCTGCTTGCTCAATTTTTACTCCTAGCTTTTCTTCATTTGATCTTTGATTTTCTTCTACTTCTAATCCAGAAACAATAAATACTGTTTGTAATAATTCTAGATTTTCTTTTATAAAGTTATATAAATCAGCTTCTGCATAAAGGATTACTTTTGCATTTAATGAATGCCCTATAGTTTTTTCTGCTCTTGCTTCTTCTAATCTTTTAGAAACTATTTCTTTTATTCTTACGATTTTTTCCCACTTGCTTCTTAACTCTATATTTTCATATTGTTCATTAACAGTTGGATAGTCTGTTAGCATAACACTTTCAACTTCTTCATTTTTCTTTTTAGGCCTATATTTCCATATTTCTTCTGCTGTAAAACAAGTAAGAGGTGCAAGCATTTTTACTAATGATTCTAATATCATATACATAGCAGTTTGTGCAGCTCTTCTCTGTTTAGAATCTACTTTAGATGTATATAATCTATCTTTTATAATATCTAAATAGAAACTACTCATATCTGTTACACAAAATACATTTATTGCCTGATATGCTTCATGGAAATCATATCTATCATAGCTCTCTGTACATTTCTTTACTAAATCATTTAATTTTAGTAATGCATATTTATCTATTTCTTCTAAATCTTTGTATTCAACCATGTCTGTATCAGGGTTAAAGTCCGAAGTATTTCCTAATATATATCTTGCAGTGTTTCTTATTTTTCTATAAACCTCTGTTATTTGTTTTAATATATTTTTAGATAAACTTACATCTGATTGATAATCAGAAGAAAGTACCCAAAGTCTTAATATATCCGCACCATATTCTTTAATAATTTCTTGTGGACTTATTCCATTTCCTAAACTTTTTGACATTTTCTTTCCTTCACCATCTACTGTCCATCCATGTGTTAAAACTTGTTTAAATGGTGCTATTCCATTTGTTGCAACAGATGTTAAAAGTGAAGATTGAAACCATCCTCTATATTGGTCTGCTCCTTCCAAATATAAATCTGCAGGATAAGGAAGTCCTCTATCTACTAACACACTTTGATGTGTTGAGCCAGAATCAAACCAAACATCCATTATATCTTTTTCTTTTATGAATTCTGTGCATCCGCATTTTTCACATCTAGCATTTTCTGGTATTAATTCTTTTGCACTTAAATCCCACCATGCATTTGAACCTTTTTCTTTAAAAATATTTTTTAACTTTTCTATAGATTCTTTTGTTATATATTCCTTTCCACATTCTTTGCAATAATATATTGGAAGTGGAACTCCCCATGTACGTTGTCTTGATATACACCAATCTGCTCTTTCTTTTATCATATTTGATATTCTATCAGCACCCCAAGAAGGAATCCATTTTACACCTTCTGCTGCTTTTATTGCTTCATCTTTAAATTTATCAACAGAACAGAACCATTGCTCTGTTGCTCTGAAGATAATTGGATTTTTACATCTCCAACAATGTGGGTATGCGTGATTTAACTTTTGTTTGTGTAATAAAAATTTATTTTCTTCTAGCCATTCAATTATTTTGTCATTAGATTCATCATACATAAGTCCTGCAAAAATACCCGCTCCTTCTGTTTGGTATCCTTTTCCATCAACTGTTACTACTGTTTCTAATCCATTCTTTAATCCGCACAAATAATCTTCTTTACCATATCCAGGTGCTGTATGTACTGCTCCAGTACCTGTTCCAAGTTCTACAACTATTGTATCATCACTTCCAAGGACTACTCTTGATTCTCTATCTAAAAATGGATGTTTGCATAAAACTCCTTCTAATTCATTTCCCGAAAAAGTTTGCAATGTTTCGTATTTTTCTATTCCTGCTTTTTGCATTACACTATCTACTAATTCTGTTGCCATTATTAATTTTTCATTTTCTGTTTTTACTATTGAATATTCAAATTCTCCCCCTATTGTTATTCCAACATTTCCTGGTAAAGTCCATGGAGTAGTAGTCCAAATTACAAAATAAGTATCTTCTTTATCAAATTTATTCTTGCTATCTATTACAGGGAATTTAACAAATATAGACATTGTATCTACATCTTGATACTCAATTTCTGCTTCAGCAAGTGCTGTTTCACAATCTGTACACCAATACACAGGTTTTAACCCTTTATATAAATAACCCTTTTTGTACATGTCATAAAATACTCCCAATTGTCTTGCTTCACATCTTGATTCATATGTTATATATGGGTCTTTCCAATCTCCTAATACTCCTACTCTTTTAAATCCTTCTATTTGTTTATCTTTATAATTTCTTGTAAATTCCAAGCAGGTATCTCTAAATTGTGATACTGGTATTTTATTTCTATCTAATCCTAATTTGTCTATTGCTCTTTTTTCTGTAGGCATTCCATGCGTATCAAATCCTGGTACATATGGTGTATAAAATCCTTTTAATGCTTTATATCTCACAACAGTATCTTTTAATATTTTATTTAAAGCATGACCTATATGAATTTCTCCATTAGCGTATGGAGGTCCATCATGTAATACAAAACTCTCATGCCCTTCATTTTTTCTTAATATTTTTTCATATAAATCATTATCAAAAACTTCTTTTTCAATTTCTGGTTCCCTCTCTGGAAGGCTTGCTCTCATTGGAAAATCTGTTTTTGGCAGATTTAATGTTTTTCCATAATCTTTTTTTTCTTCACATTTTTCACACATATCTAATTCCCCTTTCTTTTGGTAGTTTTTTCATTTTGTAAGGAGCATATCCATATCTACCCTAATCTGTGGGCGGAAATAGATTCCGCCCCTACAAAAAACACACCCTATTTACATAGGGCGTGTTTCTCCGCGGTACCACCTAATTTATATAAATTTTTTAATTTATACATCTTTAATATCTTTAACGCAGATTTACGACTTAGCTTACTGTTATTTCATCCTAAGCAACTCCAAGGTGATAACAAACAAATTATTATCTTACTAGAATTTCAGCGTACATCTAGCTCTCTGTTAGTTTTACTTTATTTGTCTTGTCCTTTTCTTTGTTTTTAAATTTGTATAAGATATTATCATATATTTTTAATTAAATCAAGTATTTCCGTAAGATTTATTCTTCTTCTTTTTCAGAAATTTTTTCTATACTTACAACTTTTCCTTCATTTGTTCTCATTAATGTAACTCCTTGTGTTGATCTTCCAAGTATACTTATTTCTGAAACATTTATTCTAATAATTGTTCCTGTATCTGTTATAAGCATTACATCATCAGCTTCTTCTACAATTCTAATTCCCACTATAGATCCTGTTTTAGGTGTTATCTTATATGTTATTACTCCTTTTCCTCCTCTTGTTTGTACTCTATATTCATCAAGTTCTGTTCTTTTTCCAAACCCGTTTTCTGTAATTGCAAGCAGTGTTGCATTAGCTCCTGCTATAACAGATTCCATTCCTATTACTTGATCATCCTTATTTAATCTAATTCCAATTACTCCTTGAGATGTTCTTCCCATTGGCCTTACATCTTTTTCATCAAATGTAATAGACATTCCTTGTTTAGTAACTAATACTATATTATCTTCTCCATCTGTTAATCTTACGTCTATTAACTCATCTTCACCTTTTAATGTTATTGATAATAATCCTGTTTTTCTTGCTGAATTATATTCTGCTAAACTTGTTTTCTTTATAATACCTTCTCTTGTTGCAAATAATAAATATTTTCCTTCTGCAAAATTTTGAATTGGTATTACAGCCGAAATTTTTTCTCCAGCATCTAGGCTAAGCAAGTTTACTATTGCTGTACCTCTTGCTGTTCTTCCTGCTTCTGGAATTTCATATCCTCTTAATTTATATAATTTACCTTTATTACTAAAGAATAAAATTGTATCATGTGTAGATGCTGTAAATATTTGTTTTACAAAATCATCTTCTCTTGTTGCAATACCGGTAATACCTTTTCCACCTCTTTTTTGGCTCTTATATGTATCTATTGGCATTCTTTTTATATACCCAAAATGTGTTAAAGCAATTACAGTTTGTTCTTCTTTAATTAAATCTTCAACATCAAATTCCCCTTCTGCTGCAACTATTTTTGTTAATCTTTCATCTCCAAATTTATCTCTTATTTCTATGAGTTCATCTTTTATTATTCCATATACGAGTGTTTCACTAGATAGTACTTCTTTTAAATATGCAATTAATTTCATCAATTCATTATATTCTTCTTCTATTTTCTCTCTTTGCAATCCAGATAGTGTTTTTAATCTCATATCTAATATTGCTTGTGCTTGTATTTCCGAAAGTCCAAATCTTTCCATTAATCTTTCTTTTGCATCATCATATGCTGCTCTGATAATTGCAATTACTTCATCTATATTATCTAATGCTATTTTTAATCCCTCTAAAATATGGGCTCTTGCTTCTGCTTTATCTAAATCAAATTTTGTTCTTCTTAAAACAACGTTTTTTCTATGTTCTATATAATGATCTAAACATTCTCTTAATGTTAATATTTCTGGTTTACCATCTACTAATGCAAGCATAATAATTCCAAAAGTATCTTGCATTTGAGTATTTTTATATAATTGATTTAAAACTACTTGAGGATTTGCATCTCTTTTTAATTCTATAACTATTCTTACTTTATCTTGTCTATCTGACTCATCACGTATTGCAGATATTCCTTCTATTCTCTTTTCTTTTACAAGTTCTGCTATGTGTTCTATTAGTTTAGCTTTATTTACTTGGTAAGGAAGAGAAGAAACAATTATTCTTTGTTTGTTTCCACTCATTTCTTCTATTTCTGCTTCTGCTCTTAATGTTATTTTTCCTCTACCAGTTGTATATGCTTGTTTTATACCTTCTCTTCCTAATATTGTAGCACCTGTTGGAAAATCTGGACCTTTAATTACACTCATTAAGTCTTCATTTGTTACTTCATCTTCATCTATTATTTTTATAATTCCATTTATTACTTCTGTTAAATTATGTGGAGGAATATTAGTTGCCATACCAACTGCAATACCTGATGAACCATTAACTAATAATGCTGGTATTTTTGCAGGCAATACAACTGGTTCTTGTAATCTATCATCAAAGTTTGGCATAAAATCTACTGTATTTTTTTCTATATCTGTAAGCATATTTAACGCAATTTTTGACATTCTTGCTTCTGTGTAACGATAAGCTGCTGGAGGATCACCATCTATTGATCCAAAATTACCATGTCCATCTATCATCATATACCTTAAAGAAAAGTCTTGTGCCATTCTAACTAATGCATCATATACAGATGCATCTCCATGTGGATGATATCTTCCTAAAACGTCTCCAACTGTTGTTGCACATTTTCTATATGGTTTATCTGGAGTAAAACCATCTTCATGCATAGTATATAAAATCCTTCTATGTACTGGTTTCATACCATCTCTAACATCAGGAAGTGCACGTGCTACAATAACACTCATTGCATAATCAATATATGCTGTTTTCATTTCATTTTCAATATCTCTACGTATTATATTTTCTTCTGCCTTATCCATTGTTTTAACCTCTTTTCATCTATTATTTCATCTTTTCATATTATATATTAACAAATTTCATTATGCAAGAAAAAACACAAAAAAACCGTATATCCGTACGGTTTTTAAATATTAGATATATGATTTTAATAGATTTTTATATTATTATTCCATTTTTCCAAATTTCTTCACTCGATAAATCTAAATCGTCATTCCAAATAATTCCATATCCACCGAGATCAACTTTAACTTTATTAAATAAGTTTTTATTTCTTAAATACTTAAAGGCCTCATTTTTTTTAATTAATATTTTCATATCATATTTTTTCTTTTCTCCACTTTCAAACACGACTTCTAAAACCATATTTTCTAATGGTTTAACAAATTTAATTTTATGAAAATTCATAATAACGCCCCTTTCCTATATTAACTCAGTGGTTCTATTTTTTTAAATTCTTGAGTTTCCCATATTAATTTAATTTCTTCTTTATGTAGAATCATCCACTCTGTAACTAATTTTAATGCTCTTTTAGGTAATTCTCCTTCTATTATCTCTAAAGTTTGAATGTCTATAATAGCAATGTTTTTATTATATATTGCATGAATGTGCGGTGGATTATGCTCATTTGCAAAGAAATACATCTTTACTATAATTCCATAAAATCTTGAAATTTCTGGCATATTTTTCCTTCTTTCATATTATACTATTTTGCCTTCTTTTTGGCAATATTTAAACTAATTTATTTGCAAGTTCTATTTCTTCATCAGATAGGTTGAAATTTTTTCCATTATTTTTAATTAAATTATGTAAGTTTTCTACTACTCTTGCTTTTGTTATGACATTTTCTAATGGCATAACTATTTCTAATTCTTTTTCCATTTTATTATATTGTTTTTCCATATTAGTAAAATCTCGATTATTATAATATTCATTCCAAATAGATATGTATTTATCAATTTTTTCTATAGATTCTATTTGAGAGGTCATATTATTTTCTATATTATTATTAACTGTATTTAAAATTGTATTTTTTCCTTTTTTTATTAAATTTGCTGTATTATTATTTATTAAATCTTTTTCTTTCGCTTTGTTAATTCCCCAGTCTAAAACATCTGATACAGAATCTATTAAACCACCTTTTTTAATAACATCTTTTACTTGTGACATATTTTCAAATTTACCAGTAAAAATACCTAAAACACTTTTTCCTAAATCTACTACATTATCTATTGCAGTTTTTATTCCAGCTTTAAAGCCATCTGTTATTATACTATCTTTTATTTCTATAACTTCATCTTCAATTAAATCTGGTAGAATAGCCCTTAATCCTAAATTAATTCCACCATTAATTACTTGTCCTAAATTGGATTCTAAAAAATTTTTTTGTTTTTCATAAGTAACCTCTTGAGCATTGTTATTTTCTAAGTTAATATTTTTATTTATTTCTAATTCATTATTATTCATATAAACCTCCCTATAAATTGTAATTTGTTTTTGTGATGTGTGAGGTGCGAAGTGTGAGGTGTGCTTTTTAGAGATAGGCTACGTAAGGCTTACCCTAATTTCCCACATCCCACAACCCACTTCTCACTTCTCATTCAAATTCCAATTTTTTTATTTTTTTTTTATAATCATTTTTTATTTTTTTATTAATAATTTTTATATTTTTATTTATTATTAAATTATAATTAATATTTATTTTTATTTTTCCTAAAATTTTAAAATCAGAAAATAGTAATTTTAAAATTTTATCATCTATTGAATTAATATTTATTTTATTAAAAATAATATTTATTTTTTCTTTTTTTATATTCCATTTATTAATATATATATCTAATAAATTTCTACTTTTTTTTAATTCTATTAAATTTGGCTCTACTAAAAATAAAACTAAATCAGATAATTTTAATATTTCTTTTGTATATTCAAAAAAACATTCTGAAGAATTATCTATAATAATTAAATCATATTTATTCTTTAATTCATTTAATTGGATGGGAAATTCTTCCTTTGTTTTGTTGTAATTTTCATCTACTAAAATCTTTGTGCCACATAATATATCAATGCTTTTATTTACTTTATTAATTAAATTATTTATATTTATTTTTTCCTCATTTAATTTATTTTTTTTATAATATTTTTTTATTCCAAATATTGAATTAATACTACTATTTAAAATATCAAAATCAATTATTAATATTTTTTTGTTTTTTAATATTTTAGCAAAAATTGTACAAAAAGAACTTTTTCCTATTCCACCTGTTCCAATAACACTAATAATTTTTTTATTATTTTTTTCTTTATTTATTTTTTTATTTTTTATATAATTATTTAAATTATTTTTTATATTTTTTATTTTATTATTATTAAATATTTTTAAATTTATTTTTTTATTATTTTTTTCTAAAATTATTTTTTTTAATTGTTTTATTTCTTCATTAATTTCTATTTCTTTTTTTATATTATTTTTTTCATTAATTTTTTTAATCAATTCTTCGATTGTTAATTCATTATTATAAAATACATTAAATATTCCTTTTGATATTAAATAATTTTTTATTTCTTCATTTTTTTCTTTTAAAATTGCAAATATTTCTATATTATTTTTTATTTTTTTTATTTTATTAATAAGTTCCTTAAAATTATATTCTCCTGGCAATAATTCGCTAATTATTATTAAATCAGTTTCTCCATTTTTTTCCAACATTTCAATAATACCTTCTTGGTATTGAATATCATTACCTATAATATTAAAATCTGTTTTTTCTTTTAATATTTTATTTATATTTGGATTTTTTAGTGCAGTTATTATATTCATATTTATTTACCTCTTATTTTATATTTATTATTTCTAATTTTTAAATTATAATTTCTTTTTCAAATTCATCTACATCTATTTTTGTTAAAATATGTTCTTCGTTTGCAAACATTAAACATTCTCCTCTTTTTAATGATTTAATTTCGATTTTTTCTTTTTCAGATAAATTTGTGTATTTACTTAAAATTAAAATATTTTCTTCTTCTAACGAAAAAAATATTTTATTACTTGAATTATTTAATATGCTTTTTCCATATGTACCTTCATCTAAACTAAATAGATCTGAGACGTCTTGTGTTATTGCAATACTGCTACCGCCATATTTTCTAATTGTTTTAAATATTTTATATATAAAACTTGCAACATCTTTATTAGAAGTAATACCTATCAATCTCCATACTTCGTCTAAATAAATTGCTTTTTTAACATTTCTATTATTTTTTATTTTATCCCAGAATAAATCAATAAATAAATACATTCCATATTTTAAATTTTCTTCTCCTAAATCATAAACATCTGCAATAATTAATTTATTATTTAATTCTATATTTGTATAATTATTAAAAAAATTAAGCGAACCTTTTACAAATGGAATTAATTTAATTTGCATTTTTTTAGTTCTTTTATCTTTTCCTAAAATATTATATAGATCCTCCAATAAAGGCATATCTTTACTTTCTTTAAAACTTGGTTTTATATTTATTTTATTATCATCTGTTTTGAATAGACTTTTGTCTTCGAAAGTTATTTGTTTTTTTTCATAACATTCAATTAATTTTTCTTCTAAAAGTGCTTTTTCTTCTTCATTTAATTCTCCAAATATTAAATTAAAAAACCCAATTAATCTAGCTATTTTTGTAGCTAAATATCCTTTTTCATCTTCTATTGATTCTTGTCTTATATCTAAAATATTTATATATGTATTAGAATTTGGACCTATTTTTAATATGACTCCATTTAAATTATTTGCAATTTTCTCATACTCTCGTTCTGGATCTATTACATATTGCTCTATTCCTAAAAATCTATATCTTAAAATCATAAGTTTAGTATAAAATGATTTTCCGAGATCCACTTGTTCCAAAAATGCACATATTTGCATTTTTATATTTTTCTTGATTATATCTATCTATAAAAACTAAAGAATCATTATAGATATTAGTCCCACAAAATATTCCTTCTTCATCAAATAAACTTGAAGATATAAATGGATATGTTGCTACGAGGCCACTAGTTAATATATTTCTTCTACTTGCATACTTTACATCATTATGGTTTTCCATTATTGGCAAACATGATAAAAATAATTGCTCTTGTCTAAAATTTGCTCTTCTTGTTTTTAATCCGCATACTTTCTAAAATTCCTTCAACTTTATTTATTAAATATTCTTGCTCCTGAATATTTTCTGAAAATAAATTAATATAAATGTATAAATAATATAAATCTTCATTATTTACTTGTATTTCTTTTCTAATATATTTTGCGTCATTATATGTAAAAGTTGCTATATCAATATCTTGTTTATTTTGGTTTCCTTCTTTTAAGTCTACACCTACATTTGCAATATGATATGTCAAATTTCTTATAACTTTATATGGATCTTGTTTTTCATAAAAAATTGATATATTCATATTTAAATTAGAGTCTAATAATCTTTTTAAAATTAAATCATTATATTCTCTATAATAATTAACTATAATTATTCCTGAAAAATAAATGTTATCTATTTCAATAAATTTTGGATTATTTAAATTTATATATGATGGAGAAATATTATCTTTTTCAGTAAATATTCCTTTTAATTTTTTATTTTTTATTTTATTTTTAAAAATTTTTATTTTTATCCTCCTTTCTGAATTGTAATTTATTAATTTTCTAATAAACTTTTTCTTGAATTAAAAAAAGAATATAAAATTTTTTCCGTAGCTGTTTTCTCTGATATATCCATAACACTATTTCCACATCTTGATAAACATTCTTTTATGTTAAAATATTTATCATTTAATTTATCAAAAATTATTTTTTCATAATTTTCATTTATTTTTTGTTTTTTATTTTCTGGAAATTCTCTTATAAGAATATAAAAATTTTTAGAAGAAGATTTTTTATTTTTGTTTGTTCTTTGAATAAAATCTATATATTTATTAGATAATAATTTTATATTTTTATTTTCCTCTTTTATTTGATTTTTTATTTTGGAAATGTGTTTAGATAAATCTTCTTTATTACTTTGAATTAAAATTTGAATATTAAAATTACATGTTTTTAAAAATATTTTATAAGAATTTAAAATTGCCTCTTTTTCTAAATTGGATTTTAGATTAAAGTTAATTGGTATAATTTTTATTATTTTTACATATGAATTATCTTTTAATTTTATTATACCATTTTCATATATTTTATCAAAAGGCAACCAATCCTGAACTGAATTGATTTTATTTGATTTCAATTTCTCCTCCCTTCTTTTTTATATTACAATTTTTTCCAGTATAAGTCAATATTTTTCGTTTTACAAAATTCGACAAATTGTAATTTGTTGTCTAGAGATTAGAGATTAGAGGTTGGAAATTAGAATTTAAAAATGTAGGGACGGAAATCTGCCGTCCGAAAAATACGAAATTTATTGCAAATGTTGTAGGGGCGGACCTTGTGTCCGCCAGAAACAAAATAATTGCAAATGTTGTAGGGGTCGCCGCCCACGGCGACCCGCATATCAATATTTAAGGGTCGCCCAGGGGTGCGACCCCTACAGA
>CALXNI010000026.1 GCA_944389715.1 uncultured Clostridia bacterium
TGTAATTTGTTGTTTAGAGATTAGAGGTTAGAGGTTGGAGATTAGAAATTAATTGCAAACGTTGTAGGGGTCGCCGCCCACGGCGACCCGCATATCAATATTTAAGGGTCGCCCAGGGGTGCGCCCCTACAGATTTAAAATAAATTTACCCACACAAATTACAATTTGTAAAATTAATAATGTATAAATAAAGGAAAATAAATAATGAATAAACCAACAGTAATAGTAATTGCAGGGCCAACAGCATCAGGAAAATCTAAACTTGCTGTTAACCTTGCAAAAAAAATAAATGGAGAAATAATATCTGCAGATTCTATGCAAATATATAAAGACATGGATATAGGAACAGCAAAAATTTCTACTCAAGAAATGGAAGGAATAAAGCACTATATGTTAGATTTTATTAGACCAGACGAAAGGTATAGTGTATCAGAATATAAAAAACAGGCAGAAAAGTGCATAGATGAAATATTAGATAAAGGTAAAACTCCAATAATATGTGGGGGAACTGGATTATATATAAATTCACTTATATATGGTATAGAATTTAATAAAGAAGAAATAGATGAAGAATATAGAAATAAATTAAATCTAATAGCAGAGCAGGGCGGATTAGAAAATCTATATAATAAAGCAATAGAAATAGACCCAGAAGCAATGCAAAAAATAAGTAAAAATGATAAAAAGAGGATTATCAGAGTATTAGAGATTTATCATAAAACTGGTAAAACTAAAACAGAGCAAGACATTGAGTCTAGAAAAAAAGAAGTAAAATACGAATATAAAGTTTTTGCAATAAATATGGATAGAAGTATTTTATATGATAGAATAAATAAAAGAGTAGATATTATGATACAAGAGGGATTAATTGATGAAGTAAAACAAATATTAAAAAAATATAATAAATTTCCAACAGCAATGCAAGGACTTCGGATATAAAGAGGTAGTAGAATATTTAAATGGTAATGTTAATAAAGAAGAAATGATAGAAAAAATAAAAATGGAAACCAGAAGATATGCCAAAAGACAAATAACATGGTTTAAAAAAAATAAAGAAATATATTGGCTTGAGGGACAAGAAACAATAGAAAAAAACATAGATAAGATACTGAAGACAATGAGATCTAGATAAATTGTAAAAACAGATCAAGGGAGGAAGCAATTGACTACAAAAAAACCTAAAGATAAAATATTTAATATTATAAAACTGATATTAATAATAATTATTATAGCTATCATTGTATATAAAGTAATAAACTTAATATTAGTTCCAACAGATATTTCCATTATAGAAAATGGGGTAATATCTTCAGAAGAAACAGCAATAGGATATGTTATAAGAGATGAAAAAATAGCTAAAGGCAATAATTATGAAAATGGAATGTACCAAATAAAAACAGAAGGAGAAAAAGTAGCAAATGGAGATCCAATATTTCGTTATTATAGCAAAAATGAAGAAACATTAAACACTAATATAGAAGAATTAAATAATAAAATACAAGAAGCAATGCAAGGAAAAACCTATTTATTTCCTACTGATATTACAGCTATAGAAAATCAAATTGAAAGTAAAATAGATGGATTAAAATCAAAAAATAATATACAAGAAATTTCCGAAAATAAAAAAGATATAGATACATATATAACAAAAAAGTCACAAATAGCAGGAGATTTAAGTGAGGCAGGCTCATACATTAATAGTTTAATTGAGGAAAGAGAAAAATATCAAGCAGAGTTAAAATCAAATTCAGAATATGTAAATGCACCTATGAGCGGAGTAGTTTCATATAGAGTAGATAATCTAGAGGAGGTTTTAACACCAGATAATTTTGAGATGTTGAATAAAGAATTCTTAGAAAATTTAAATTTAAAAACTGGTCAAATAGTAACTACAAGTGATCAAATGGGTAAAGTAATAAACAATTATGAATGCTATATTGCAACAATAGTTGATTCAAATGAAGCTAAAGAATCAGAAATTGATAAAAGAGTTACACTAAGATTATCAACACAAGATGAAATAACAGCTACTATAACGTATAAAAGCGAGCAGGAAGATGGCTCTGTTTTGCTTGTATTTAAAATAAACGATTGTGTAGAAAAATTAATAGATTATCGAAAAATATCATTTGATATAATATGGTGGAAATATGAGGGATTAAAAGTTCCAAAATCTGCTATTATTTATGATAATGGATTAAGTTATGTTGTAAGAAATAGAGCAGGCTATTATAATAAGATATTAATAAAAATTTTAAGAGAAAGTGATAATTATTGCATAGTAGATAATTACGATTATGAAGATTTAAAAAATATGGGTTACACTAATTCAGAAATTAATAATATGAGAGAAATATCTATATATGATGAAATTGTTATTAATCCAAGTTTAGAGAATATAGAATAAGAATATTACAGAAATATTACAGCAAAGTTAAAATTTTATTACAAACATAAAAACTATTGACAATAAGCCCAAAAAGTTAGATACTATTACTAAGAAAAAATACGAAGGAGAAATATTAGGAGGTTATTATAAATGGCAGGAGCAATTATGAATAAGGTTTGGGATTTTTTAGGTGTAGATACAGGAGCAGAAGAAGCAGCTGAGAATGAAAATGATAATGTATATGCATATAATTATGATAAAGATGTTGAGCAAGAGGAAGAACAAGAAGAAAAAAGTTTTTTTGGTAGAAAAAGCAGTAAAGTTGTAAGTATGCCACAACCACAACAAGTAAAAATGGTTATTACTCAACCAACAAGTTTCGAGCAATCTGAAGAAATATGTAATTATTTAAAAGAAAGAAAATCAATAATTGTAAACTTAGAGTATGTAAATAAAGACATTGGAAGAAGAATAATAGATTTTATTAGTGGAGCAGTACATGCTTTAGATGGACAAATTCAAAAAGTTTCAAATTCAATTTTTCTAGTAGTGCCAACAAACTATGAAGTAGCAAGCGACTTAGCTAGAGAAGAAATAAAAAGCAAACTTTCTGTTTCATGGCTAAAAAACAACTAATTAATTTAAATATTTAGGGCATACATGTATGCCCTTTTGTAATAAGGAGGAGAAAAAATGATTACACCACTAGATATAGAAAATAAAAGATTTGCAAAACAAAAAATAGGTGGATATAGTGTAAACGAAGTAGATGACTTTTTAGATGATCTAACATTAGAATATGGAAAATTATATAAAGAAAATGCAGAGTTAAAATCACAAAGAGAAGAACTAGATACTAATGTAGGAAAATATAAAAATATAGAAAGTACTCTGCAAAATACTTTAGTTATGGCACAAAAAACTGCAGATGAAATTACAGCAGTTGCAAAACAACAAGCAGAACAAATTGTAAAAGATGCTGAATATCAAGCAAAAACTTCTGTAGATGAACTAAACGCACAAATACTTACAAAACAAAAAGAATTGGAAGATTTAAAAAAACAATTTGATGTATATAAAGCAAAAATGGAATCTTTATTAATATCTCAATTAGAATTATTAAAAGATATAAAAGAAGATTAAATTTAAATAAAAAATGTAAAATATTACTGATTTAAAATTCAGTAATATTTTTTATTTTGGTTTGAACATTAACGAACAATAACCTAGTTTTAACAAATTTAGATGTAAAACATTGTAAAAATTTAGATAAAATGCTATAATAAAACAGTAATTTACTTTAATTATATTATTTAAGGAGATAGATATAGATATGAAAGTGCCAAAATTTAGTGTGATTATTAGTGCATATAATTTAGAAAATTATATTGAAAGATCAATAAATAGTGTATTAAATCAAGACTTTAAAGATTATGAGTTAATAGTAGTAAATGACTGTTCAACAGATAATACATTAGAAAAAATTATGAAATATGAAAACAAAGTAAAAATAATAAATAATAAAAAAAATATGGGATTAGGAGCAGTTAGAAATATAGGAATAAGTAAGGCAAAAGGTGAGTATATATTGCATTTAGATGGTGACGATACAATGTACAATAAAACTGTATTAACTAGAATTAACAAATTAATAGGAAATGAAGAATTTGATATTGTTTTCTTTGGATTTCAAGATGTTGGAGGTCCAGGAAAGTTAAGAATATCCACAAAACAAAATTCTACTAAAGAAGCAAGGATAGCTTGTGATTCAACATTTTCTGTACCTAGTAAATGTTGGAATAGAAAATTTTTGAAAGCAAATAATATAAAATTTGAAGAAGGTATTTATTATGAAGATATGGTATATTCAATAAAAGCAGTTATTCTAGCAAAAAAATTAGGTTATGGGGATTTTCCTATTTTTAAATATTATAGAAATAGAAAAGGAAGTATAATGACTACACCTAATATAAAAAGATGTTCTGATATGTATAGAGTAGTAGCTAATTTATTAGATTTATATGATATAACACCAGACAATTTCAAACCATATTTATTAAGTTTTATAAAAAATGAAACAAATAGTTTATTACCAAAAGTAAAAATAATTATAGAAGCAATAGAAAAAGGAGAACAAACTCTAGCATTACCAAAACGAGAATATAAATTTGAAAAACTATAAGAGGTAAATATGTATTTAATAGTAGGACTAGGAAATCCTGAGCCAGAATATTCAAATACAAGGCACAATATGGGATTTGATGTAATAAATAAAATATCTGAGTCAAGTAATATTAAAGTATCAAAATCTAAATTTGATGCTTTATATGGAATGGGTGAAATAAACAATAAAAAAGTAATTTTACTAAAACCACAAACATATATGAACTTAAGTGGTGAGAGTATAATAAAATTTAAAAAATTTTATAAAATATCTAATAAAAATATAATAGTAATATATGATGATATAGATTTAAAAATAGGTGACATAAGATTAAAACCAAAAGGTAGTAGTGGAACACATAATGGAATGAGATCTGTAATAGAAAATTTAAAAACAGAAGATTTTATTAGAGTAAGAGTAGGAATAGGAACCCCTAAGCACAAAGAAGATATTATAAATTATGTAATAGGAGCCATTCCAAAAAGGGAAAAAGAAGTATTAGAACAATCAACAAAAAAAGCGGCACAAAGTGTAATAGAGATTTTGGAAAATGGAATTGATGTTGCAATGAATAAGTTTAATTAAAGGAGACAAAAATGTTAGAGCTTATAATAAATAAAGAAACAAGCAAAAAAAGTATAATGTTAGTTGAAAATGGAATATTAGTAGAAAAACATGAAGAACATGAAAATCATCAAAGATTAGAAGGAAATATATATTGTGGAAAAGTGCAAAACGTATTGCAAGGTATGCAATCTGCTTTTATAGATATAGGAGATAAAAGAAATACATTTATAAGATTAAAGGATTTACTACCAAAAGAGGATGAAACTAAAACAAACATAGAAGATAAAATTAATAATACTAATATAAAAGATATAATAAAACCTGATATGAAAATATTAGTACAAGTAAAAAGAGATGGTACAGAAAGTAAGGGAGCTAGAGTTTCTACACATATAAATTTACCAGGAAGATTTGTTGTATTTATGCCAAATACCAATTTTATTACTGTATCACAAAAAATAGAAAAAGAAGCAGAAAGAAATAGGTTAATAAATATTGTTAAAACTATTTTGCCAAAAGATACAGGAGCAATTGTAAGAACCTCAGGCAATGGAATAGAAGAAACTGTATTAAAACAGGATTTAGAAAATTTAATAAAAAAATGGAAAAAGATTAAAAAGGATTATAATGATCATAAGTTAAATGGACCAAAACTTATTTATGACAATAAAGCATTACTTAGGCGTACTTTAATAGATGTAGTGGATCAAAATTTAAATAAAGCTATAGTCAACGATAAAAAAACATATAAAGATGTAGAAGATATATTAAAAAGTATGAATATGAATGATAGCATAAAACTAGAATTAAGAGAAAATGAAGATTTATTAGAAATGTATTCATTAAAAAGCCAATTAGAAAAAATAGATAATAGAAAAATATGGCTTAAATGCGGAGGATTTATTACAATTGATAGAACAGAAGCTCTAACTGCAATTGATGTAAATACAGGAAAATTTGTAGGAAATAAAAATTTAGAAAATACAGTGTTTAAGGTAAATAAAGAGGCTACTGTAGAAATAGCAAAACAATTAAGATTAAGAGATATTGGTGGAATAATAATAGTTGACTATATTGATATGCATCAAGAAAAAAACAAGAAAGAAATTATAGATTTATTATCAGAGAGCTTAAAAAAAGATAGAACAAAATCACAAATACTTGGGTTTACGAAGTTAAATCTATTAGAAATGACAAGAAAAAACATGTGCAACAATGATGATTATTAAAATGTTGAGCAAATTACAATTCAAATAATAAATGAGGTAAAAAATGAAAGTAGGATTTATATCACTAGGATGTTCAAAAAACTTAATAGATACAGAAATGACAATAGGGTTATTTAAAAATAATAATTTTGAAATAGTAAATGATGTAGAAAAGGCAGAAATAATTATAATTAATACCTGTGGTTTTATAGAATCTGCAAAGCAGGAAGCAATTAATACAATATTAGAAATGGCAGAATATAAAGAAAAAGGACTTTGTAAATATCTAATAGTTATGGGATGCCTAGTACAAAGATATAAAAGAGAATTAGAAAACGCAATACCTGAAGTTGATTTGTTTATTTCAATAGATGAATATAATGAGATGTGGAATAAAATATTAAATCTACTTAATAAAAATAATTTTACAAGCGAATGCGAAAAGTTAGAATACATGAATAGAATAATAACAACTGGAAATACAACTGCATATTTAAAAATAGCAGAAGGATGTAGTAACAGATGTACATATTGTGCAATACCATATATTAGAGGAGCATATGTAAGTAGATCAATTGAAGATATATTAGAAGAGGCAAATATGCTTGCAAAAAATGGAATAAAAGAACTAATAGTAATTGCACAAGATACAACAAGGTATGGAGAAGACTTATATGGTAAATCTAAATTAAGTGAATTACTAAATAAATTATGCAAGATAGATGGATTTGAATGGATAAGATTTTTATATGCTTATCCAGAAGCTATAACTGATGAGCTTATAGAAACTGTAAAAAATAATGAAAAAATATGTAACTATTTTGATATACCAATTCAACATATATCAGATACTATTTTAAAAAGAATGAACAGACGAACAACAGGAAAGCAAATAGAAAATTTAATTGCAAAAATAAAAAAAGAAATACCAGATGTAGTTTTAAGAACTTCACTTATAGTTGGATTTCCTGGTGAGACCGAGGAAGATTTTAATAAATTATACGATTTCGTAAAAAAAGGGTATTTTAATAAATTGGGAGTATTTATGTATTCAAAAGAAGATGGTACACCTGCAGCTAAATTAAAGGATCAAATACATCACAATACTAAAAAGAAAAGATATAACGAAATAATGAAAATAGCAAAAGAAGTTTCTAAAGAAAATTTGAAATCTTTTATAGGAAGGAAATACAAAGTTTTAATAGAAAACAATACATTTGACAATAAATTTTATATAGGAAGAACATATATGGATATACCAGATACAGATGGAGTTATAATAATAAAAAATACTAAAGACAATATGTTAGGAAAATTTATAGAATGTGAAGTAACTGATGTAAAGAATTATGATTTAATCGGAGAGATATATAATGGGTAATTTAAAAGAAAGTATAAAATTACCTTCTGAAGAAGAAAAAAAACTTATATTCATGGATATAATATTTAACCTTTTAAATTCAAGCAACATCTTATTTCCTAATGATTTAATTGAAAAAATGCCACAAATAAGAGAAAAACTTTCAGAAGATGAATTTAATGTAGTATATAGTTTAGCTTTAGAAATAAAAAAATCTATTTCAGGTTCGAAAAAAAATGATAGACTATTAGAATTTTTAAATATAAGCGAATATTGCAAAAACGATAATGGAAACTTAATGAGATTTATAAAAGCAGCTATTGAGAATATTCAGCAAGAAAGAAAATTTTTCCCAAATAGAAAATGGGAGCTTCAGGTAGGAAAAATTTTCGATAGAATGAATGGAAAAGATCCATATGGTGAGGAAATGAAATACAATGAAAACAGGACAAAAAACATACATATAGTAGAACAATAAATTATAATTTATTGTTTAGAGATTAGAGATTAGAGGTTAGAATTTTGAAATTGTAGGGGCGGGCCTTGTGTCCGCCCGAAAAAAATAAAACAAATACAAACGTTGTAGGGGCGGAATCTATTTCCGCCCAAAAAATTTGTTAATGTTCTTAATCCCAGCTCTAGTTTTTTAGTATTGTATAATTTTAAAATTTATGATAAAATTAAACAGCATTTAATAGATAGCAAATAATATAATATACTATATAAATGATAAGCGAGGTATTAAAATGGAAGATGATAAAAATTTAAAAAGACATTTAAAAATACTTAGCAAGCAATATAGCAATATAAAGCAAGTAGCAGAGGAAATAATAAATTTGCAGGCAATACTTAATTTGCCAAAAGGAACTGAGCTTTTTTTAAGTGATATTCATGGAGAATATGGGTCATTTTCTCATATTTTAAATAACGGATCTGGAATAATAAAAAATAAAATAGAAGATATATTTGATAATCAAATAACAGAAAAAGAAAGAAGAGCTCTAGCTACATTAATATATTATCCAGAAGAAAAATTAACACTAATAAAAAAGACAGAAGAGAACTTAAATGAATGGTATAGTATAACATTATATAGGCTGATAGAAGTTGCAAGAGAAGTTAGCTCTAAATATACAAGGTCAAAAGTAAGAAAGGCAATGCCAGAGGGATTTGACTATATAATAGATGAACTATTACATCTTCAAGGATGTGGACCGGATAAAGAAACATATTATAAACAAATAATAAGTTCAATTGTGGAATTAGATAGAGCAGATGAATTTATTGTTGCAATATCAAATTTAATAAAGCGAATGGCAATAGACCATTTGCATGTTTTAGGAGATATTTTTGATCGTGGACCAAATGCAAAACTAGTTATGAACACACTAATAAATTTTCATAGTTTAGACATAGAGCTTGGAAATCATGACATATTATGGATGGGAGCAGCATGTGGAAATAAAGCTTGTATTGCAAATGTTATTAGAATATGTAGTAGATATGATAATATAGATACCTTAGAGGAAGGATATGGAATTAATATAAGGCCTCTTACAACTTTTGCTCTAAAAACATATAAAGACGATGATTGTGAAAAATTTATGCCTAAAATTTATGATTATAATAAATATATAAGAAGTGATGAAATATCAATAGCAAAAATACATAAAGCAATATCAATAATACAATTTAAGTTAGAAGGAAAACTTATAAAAGAACACCCAGAATACGAAATGCAAGGAAGACTTTTACTAGATAAAATAGACTATGAAAAAGGAACTATAAAAATTGGAGACAATACATATCATTTAAATGATACTAATTTTCCAACAATAGACCCTAAAAACCCATATAATTTAACAAAAGAAGAAGAAGAGATTATTAATAGATTAGAAGAGTCATTTAAAAATAATGAGACTTTAAATAGACATATTTCATTCCTTTATTCAAAGTCTTCAATATATAAATGTTTTAACTCTAATTTATTATTTCATGGATGTATTCCTATGGAGGAAAATGGAGAGTTTTCAAAAGTAGATGTATTAGGAAGAGCTCTATCAGGAAAAGAATATCTAGATTATATTGATAAAATTATAAGAAAAGCATACTTTGAAAGAGACCAAATAGATAAAAGCAAAGATGCAGTAGATTTAATGTGGTATTTATGGTGTGGACCAAAGTCACCATTGTTTGGCAAAGACAAAGCAGCAACGTTTGAAAGATATTTTGTAATGGAAAAAGAAACACATAAAGAAATAAAAAATCCATATTTTAGTTTAATTGAAAAAGAAGAGATATGTAACAAAATACTAAAAGAATTTGGAGTAGAAGGGAAAAATTCACATATAATAAATGGACACATGCCAGTAAAAGAAAAAGATGGAGAAAGTCCAATAAAAGCAAATGGAAAGCTTTTAGTAATAGATCGGAGGCTTTGCAAAAAGCTATAGAGGACAGACAGGAAGGGCAGGTTATACACTTACATACAATTCATATGGATTAATACTTGCTGCTAATGAGCCATTTGATTCAAAAGCAGATGCAATAAGAGAAGAAATAGATATAAAATATGATATAATGGTAAATGCTACAGAAACCGAAAGAAAAAGAGTGGCAGATACAGATATAGGTAAAGAAATACAAGAAGAAATAGATGATTTAAAATTATTATTAGCTGCTTATAAAGAAGGTAAAATGAAAGAGAGTTTATAGCTCTCTTGTTTTAATTTATTATCAAATTATAAATGCCAGTTGTAATCATACAAGTGATAATTCCACAAACAGTAGGAATAATAAATGCTAAAATGGCCCACTTTAAGCTTCCTGTTTCTTTTTTTATGCTGATTAAAGTTGTGCTACAAGGAAAATGCATCAAACTAAAGAGCATAACATTTAATGCGGTTAAAATTGTCCAACCATTACTTATTAATATATTAGAGATACTTGCAATATCTTCAACTTCTACTAAATTACCCCCAGACATATAACTCATTAGAATAATAGGTAAAACAGTTTCATTTGCAGGGAGAGCAAGTATAAACGCAGTTAAAATAAATCCATCTAAGCCCATAAGAACAGCAAAAGGATTTAGAAAATTAGCAATATGATTTAAAATACTTACTCCAAAAACATTAATATTTGCAAAAAGCCATATAACAATACCAGCGGGTGCAGCAATTGCTACAGCTCTTCCGAAGGACAAATAAAGTTCTGTCAAAAATAGAACGAACTAGAACTTTACAAATTTGTGGCTTTCTATAAGGTGGTAATTCTAACATAAAAGAAGAGGGTATTCCTTTAAGAATAGTTTTAGATAATATTTTTGAAATTACAAGTGTCATAATAATACCAATAATAATTACCACTATTATAGCCAAAGTAGAAAGAACAGAAGACCAAATTCCAAAAGTGTTTCCTGCAATAAATATAGATGCAATAGTAATTAAAAATGGAAAACGACCATTACAAGGTACAAAATTATTAGTAAGTATTGCAATTAATCTTTCTCTTGGAGAGTCTATAATCCTTGCCCCTACAACACCAGCAGCATTGCAACCAAAGCCGCATACACATTGTTAATGCTTGCTTTCCAGAAGTACAAGCTTTTCTAAAAAAGCCATCTAAATTAAAAGCTATTCTAGGTAAATATCCTAAATCTTCCAAAATTGTAAATAAGGGAAAGAAAATTGACATTGGGGGTAACATAACTGCTACAACCCATCCCAAAGTTCTATACATTCCATATATCAAAACTCCAATTAACCAATCTGGGCTATTAAAACTCTCAAAAATATACACAAGTTTTACCTCTATATAGTTAAAGAAATCAGAAAGTAATTGAGACGGATAATTTGCTCCAGTAATTGTAATCCAAAATATCAATCCAAAAAACAATAACATAATTGGAATTCCAGTTAATTTAGAAGTAAGTATTTTATCTATTTTTTTATTTCTGTTATTATAATCTATTATTTTATAATCAGTCACACTTAAAGCAATATTTTCACTATGGAACATTATTGTAGAAACAACCTTATCCTTAAAAGAAGATGAATCAATTTTGTTATTTTTAAGCAAATCATTTGCTTCTAGTAAACATTCTTCTATTTTTTTATCTTTTAATAGATCTATATCTAAATAATTTTCTATAGATGAAATAATTTTTTTATTTCCTTCTAAAAGCTTTAAAGAAATCCATCTAGAATTAAAAAATTGATAATCATGTAAAAGATTTTCTACATCTTTTTGTACAACTTTGATTGCATTTTCAATTATATCTGGATAAGTTATTTTAAAAAAATTATTATCTTTGCCTGAAGAACAAACTGTATATACAGCATCCATTAAATTTTTTAATGTTTTCTTTTTCCTTGCAATAGTTCCAACAACTGGAACACCAAGATTAAAAGATAGTTTATCCAAATCAATTTTAATTCCCTTTTTTTCTGCCTCATCAAGTAAATTAACACATATTACTACTCTATTAGTAATTTCTAAAATTTGAAAAACCAAATTTAAATTTCTTTCTAAACAAGTACCATCTATCACTACAACTGTACAATCAGGATTACCAAAACATATATAATCTCTAGCAATTTCTTCTTCTTGAGAATTAGACATTATAGAATATGTACCAGGTATATCTACTAAAAGGAAGTTTTTATCTTTAAAGTAAGTTGTTCCCATAGCATTGCTAACAGTTTTGCCAGGCCAATTTCCAGTATGCTGATGAAGTCCTGTAAGGGAATTAAAAATAGTGCTTTTTCCAACATTTGGATTACCAGCAATAGCTATAGTATAGTCACATTTATTTTTTAAAACTTCTAAATCATCATTTAGCAATTTACTACCAGTAGAGCTAGAAGTAAGTCCCATATAATCACCTCATATTAAATATTTATATAATATATGTAAAATAAGTAAGAATGTTGAGTGGGATTAGAATATAAGAAAAAATAAATTGGAATTTGTAAAATAGAATTTGGAATTTAGAATTTGGATTTTGGATATGTAGGGGCGGGCCTTGTGTCCGCCAGAAACAAAATAATTGCAAATGTTGTAGGGGTCGCCGCCCACGGCGACCCGCATATCAATATTTAAGGGTCGCCCAGGGGTGCGACCCCTACAGATTTTAA
>CALXNI010000027.1 GCA_944389715.1 uncultured Clostridia bacterium
GGAGTAATGATGAAATCTGTAAATCAAATTATAGATACAATTAGTTACGTATTAATAGCATTTGTTGCAATTTCATTAATAGTGTCATCAATAATGATAGGAATAATAACATATATTTCAGTACTAGAAAGAACAAAAGAAATTGGAATACTTCGTAGTATAGGAGCATCTAAAAAAGATATTTCAAGAGTTTTCAATGCAGAAACATTTATTGTTGGACTAATTGCAGGAGTGCTAGGAATAGGAATTACTATTTTACTTACAATACCAATTAATAGTATAATTTATTCATTAACTGGTGTTACAGTAAAGGCTATGGTACCACCTGTTGCAGGAGTTATACTTGTTGCAATTAGTATGTTCCTTACAATAATAGCAGGATTAATACCAGCTAAAATGGCTAGTAAAAAAGACCCAGTAGAAGCATTAAGAGTAGAATAATAAAATTCTAGAATAGAAGTGAGAAGTGGGATGTGGGAATTGGGAAATTAGAGAAAAATCTTGAAAGCGCATCTCACACTTCACACTTCACACTTCACACATCGTACTTTTAATTAAAATAATGTAAACCTGATTATTAATAATTTAAAATTAATATATACATTTAAAATTTATATGGTATAATTATCGTAAATTTAATATTTAAAGGGGATGAATTAAATTTATGATACAAATCAATAACATAACTAAATCATATGTAAAAGGCAAAAAATCTGTTGATGGCTTAAATATGGAAATACGAGACGGAGAGATCTTTGGCTTTTTAGGTCCAAATGGAGCAGGAAAAACAACAACAATAAAAATGATAACAGGGATACTAAATCCAGATGAAGGAGACATTTTAATAGATAATGTTAGTATTCAAAAAAGTCCTTTAGAAGCGAAGAAAAAATTTGGCTTTGTACCAGACAGTCCAGATATGTTTCTAAGATTAAAGGGAATAGAATATTTAAACTTTTTAGCGGACATATATGAAATACCAAGTGATGTTAGAAAGCAAAGAATAGAAGAGCTAACAAAAAAATTTGAAATTCAAGATGCTCTTCAAAGTCAAATTCAAACGTATTCACATGGTATGAGACAAAAAATAGTTATAGTAGGAGTACTTTTAAATAATCCTAAAAATTGGATATTAGACGAGCCAATGACAGGGCTTGATCCTAAATCTTCTTTTGATTTAAAAGAAATGATGAGAAAGCACAGCAAGGAAGGAAATACTGTGTTTTTCTCTACACATGTATTAGAAGTTGCAGAAAAATTGTGTGATAGAATAGGAATAATTAATAAAGGAAAATTAGTTTTTGTGGGAACTTATGAAGAGATGAAAGAAAAATTTAAAGGAAAAGAAACATTAGAAGAATTATTCTTGGAGATTACAGATGAACTTTAAAAAGATAACATCTCTTACAAAAGTTTTCCTTAAAAATTCCTTCCAAAATACTCAAACAGCAAGTAATAAAAAATCAAGCAAAGTAGGTAACACAATATTATATTTATTTGTGTTCATATATTTAGGAGCAATAATAGGCTTTTTTAGCTACAATATAATTAGTGGACTAGTTCAAATACATCAAGAAGCAGTTTTTTTAGGATTATTTTTCTTAATTGTTGCTGCATTTATTGCTTTTCAAGGCATTTTTTCGTGTATTAATGTGTTTTACTTTTCTAAAGATATAGAATTTGTTTTGCCGCTTCCTGTTAGTGCAAAAGAAATACTTATATCAAAGTTTAATGCAATATTAATAACGGAATATATGATGGAATTAATAATAGGTGTTGTACCATTAATTATTTATGGAGTATTGACATCTGCGGGAATACTGTATTACATCACAGCTGCAATATTTTTGTTGATTTTCCCAATATTACCATTACTACTTGTAAGTATAATAGTAACAATAATTATGAGCTTTGCAAAACTTACAAAAAAGAGAGATACATTCCAATTAATAGCAACAATAATTGTAATAGTAATTGCAGTTGCAGTATCAACAGCAACAAGCAATACAGAAGAAGTTACAGATGAGCAAATGATACAAAGTATAATGCAAGCAAATGGTATGGTAACGATGGTAGAAGATTATTTTATAACTTTAAGGCCAGCAATAAATGCATTAACTTCTACAAGTGCTGTTACAGCAATAATAGAAACATTAAAAGTTGTTGCAGTTACAGCACTATCATATATAGTATTTATTTTAATTGGGCAAAAACTATACTTTAAAGGTGCAATTGGCAATTTAATTCGGACGGAACTTTAAAGCAAAATAAAAAAATAAATGTAGAAAAAGCATACAAACAGAATAAAATTAGCTTAAGCTATATAAAAAAGGAATTTAAAATATTATTTAGAAATCCAATATTTTTTACACAATGTGTTCTTCCAGCTTTAATTATGCCAGTACTAATGATATGTATATTTTTCTTTGCTGGAAATAGTGAACAAACAAAAGTAGAATTAAGTAGTGTTTTAAATGGAAATATATACAATACTATAACAGTATGTGTATTAATAGGCATAATACAATTTTTTAATATGTCAATATATGTTTCTGCGACAGCAGTTTCAAGAGATGGGTTAAATGCTACGTTTATAAAATACGTACCTGTATCACTATATAAGCAATTTATATATAAAGCTATGCCCAATATGATACTCAGTGCTGTACCAATATTAATAGTGCTTCGGGGTATTTTGGTATTTAGTACCACAAACATCAATATTATTTTTACTTGCTATATTTGTAATATCAATGCTTTTAAATATAATACAAAGCTATATCAATTTAATTATTGATTTGAAAAAACCAAAATTAGAATGGGATACAGAATATGCAGTAGTAAAACAAAATTTGAATTTAATTTTCCCAATGATATTTGCATTAATTGCAATATGTATAATGGTTGCTTTTGGTTTTCTACTAAATGAAATAGATTATAAATTATCTTTATTAATATTATTTGTTATATTTGCAGCTACAGCGTATGGAGTAGATAGAATAGTACACAAAAACCAAACAAAATTGTTTGAGAAAATATATTAGGAAAATTGTAATTTGTTGTTTAGAGATTAGAGGTTAGAGATTGGAGATTAGAATTTAAAAATGTAGGGACGGCAATCTGGCGTCCGAAAAATACGAAATTTATTGCAAATGTTGTAGGGGCGATTTTAATCGCCCGTAAAAATATGTCAAATTGATTGCAAACGTTGTAGGGGCGGGCCTTGTGTCCGCCCAAAACAAAATAATTGCAAATGTTGTAGGGGTCGCCGCCCACGGCGACCCGCATATCAATATTTAAGGGTCGCCCAGGGGTGCGACCCCTACAGATTTAAAATTAATTTTAATGAAACAAATTAGGAAACTGTTTTACAATTCCATTTACAAAAAATCTAGACATTTCCAAAATTTCTTCTTGAACCATATCATATGCTTTAATATCTTGGCGATAATCCCTTTTCAAACGTGCAGACACTTTATTTGTAGTAAGTTCTAAGTGTTTATATAACATTTGTCGTATTTCTTCTTTAGGATAAAAAGGATTAATTGAGCTAAAACTTTCGGCCATATCATCTGCATTTTTATACCATTTTGTATTTAAAGTAGAAGCTAATTTTTGATTATTATTTTTTAATGCAACAATTAAATCTCCTCCTATTACTAAATGTTCCGTTAATAGCTCTTGGATTTTATTTGCTATTCTATCTCCATAATAATTTTTGAAAACATCAGCAATATCTTTAGGATTTTTTAATAAACGTTCTTTTGTAGCTGATAAATCACTTAGATTTTCTGCTATACTAATTAAAAGCATTCGTGTCCATAAAATATGTTCAATCCAAACTAAATTCATATGTTCTAATAAATCAACTTGTGGTTTACTTATCCAGTAATCATTATATTCACCAATATAGTTCGGATAAATATAAATTTGCTGACCAACTCTTAAACTATATGGATCTAAAGCTAAATTAGTATCAATTAACTGTTGGACTGTTGTGTTATATTCCATTGCTATTTTATATAATGTATCACCAGGCCTAATCGTGTATAAAATAGGAGTTAAATTATTCAATACTTTCACCTCTATAATAAGATATTATATAAGAATGAAAATGTTACAAATATTTTTAAGTTGGTGATTAGGAATTGTAGAGATGAAAAGAATTTATTTATATTTGATTTTTACGTGATATATGCAAACATCTTTTGGATCAAGGTGTTGTTTTTTATAGTATTTTTATGATATATATTAGAAAAATAATATATATGTAGATACAGTTATGAAACAAAATTTTGATTTTAATCTTTTTACAGAATAATTATGCAATAAAAGAAATAAAAAAGATAAATTTATAACTACATATCTTATAGGAAACTAGGGAGCAGATATGAATTACAAAATTACCAACGGCTCTATATCATATGGAGCAGAGACAATATTAGAAGAAATTAATTTTGAAATAAAAGAGAAAGAAAAAATAGCAATAGTAGGAAGAAACGGTTGTGGTAAATCTACACTTCTTAAAGCAATTGTAAATAACGAAATGCTAGAAGTAGGAATAGGGGAAGAAAAATTTGGTGTATACAAACAAGGAAATCCAACAATAGGTTTTTTAAGGCAAGTAGAATTCGAAGATGAATCTACAACATTACTAGAAGAAATTTTAAAAGTATATAAAAAACAAACAGATTTAGAAAAAAGAATAGAAAATTTAGAAAAAACATTAAAACAAGAAACAAGTGATAAATTAGTTAAAGAATATACAAATGCAATGGATATGTATAAATTTTATGATGGATATACTTATAAAAAAGAATATACAACAGCACTTAATAAATTTGGATTTACTACTCAAGACGAAAACAAAAAAATTTCTGAATTTTCAGGAGGACAAAGAACAAAAATTGCGTTTATAAGATTAATACTTAGTAAGCCTGATATTTTGCTTTTAGACGAACCAACAAACCATTTAGATATAGAAGCAATTGAGTGGTTAGAAAATTATTTAAAAACTTATCCAAAAGCAGTTGTAATAGTTTCTCATGATAGAATGTTTTTAAATAAAATTGTAACAAAAGTATATGAAATAGAATATGCATCTATTACTGCATATAAAGGAAATTTTACAGATTTTGAAAGACAAAAGAAAGCAAACTATGAAAAACAACTTAAAGACTTTGAATATCAACAAAAGGAAATAAAAAGGTTGCAAAGAATAGCAGATAGATTTAGGTACAAACCAACAAAAGCAAAAATGGCATTATCTAAATTAAAACAAATAGAGAGAATGGTTAAAGTAGAAGAGCCTAATAAATATGATTTAAAAACTTTTAATAGTAACTTTAAAATAAAAAATGAAAGTGGAAAACAAGTATTAAAAGTAAGAAATCTAGAAATTGGATATAGTGAACCACTTGCAAAAATATCATTTGATTTATACAAGGGACAAAAACTTGGAATTATAGGAGCAAATGGTACAGGAAAATCCACATTACTAAAAACGTTAATGGGAAGGCAAGCAAGATTAAGTGGAGAACTTGAATATGGCTATCATGTAGAAAAAGCATATTTTGACCAACAAATGGCTTTTGAAAATCCAAACCTTACAGTTCTAGAAGAATTTAGCAAAAAATTTCCGGATTTAACAACAACACAAATTAGAAATTCACTTGCTTCATTTTTGTTTTATGGAGAAGATGTAGAAAAACAAATAAATGTACTTTCTGGAGGAGAAAGGGTAAGGCTAAAATTATGCGAAATTTTAAAAAATGGTCCTAACTTATTAATGTTAGACGAACCAACAAACCATATGGATATAGTTGGCAAAGAAACATTAGAAAATTTACTTAAAGAATACAAAGGAACATTAATATTTGTTTCGCATGATAGATATTTTGTAAATAAAATTGCAGATTCACTTTTAGTATTTGAAAAAAATGGAGCAAAATATTTAAATTGCAGTTATGACGAATATATAGAAAATAGAGAAGAAAAAGAAGAATTATTTACAACCCCAAAAGTAAAAAATAAAAATAACGAGTACATATTAAACAAAGAAAGAAACAAAATAAAAAATAAGATAAAAAAATTAGAAAACGAAATTAATGCAAATGATTTAGAAATTAAAAGAATAGAAGCGGAAATGCAAAAAGAAGGAATAAATACAGACTATGTAAAACTAAATGAACTACAAGAAAAAATCACAGCTTTAAATAAACAAAACGAGGAAAAGCTAATAGAATGGGAAGAATTAGAAAAGAAATTAATGGAAGAATATTAAAAGAATTTGTAAAACAGGGAAAAAGGGGTAAGACCAATTTTTCCATGTTTTAATGAATTTTTAAGAAAAAAGTGGTATAATATAAGTATAGAATTTATTTTATTTGTATATAAAATTCTTTGAAAAGAGATGATTAATATGGATAAAATTTATTTAGTAACAGGTGCTGCCGGACACCTAGGTAATACCATTGTAAGAAAATTATTAGAAAAAAATGAAAAAGTAAGAGCATTAGTTTTAACAGGAGATAAATTTCCTATTGAAGATTCAAATGTAGAGCTTTTTTATGGAGATGTAAGAAATAAAGAAAGTTTAATTCCTTTCTTTAGTAATTTAAAAAATTTTGAAGCTATATGTATTCATTGTGCAGGAATAGTTAGTATTTCATCCAAATATAATCAAGCAGTTTATGATGTTAATGTAAATGGTACTAAAAATGTTATGGACTTATGTTTAGAATATGGCATAAATAAAGTTGTTCATGTAAGTAGTGTACATGCAATAGAAGAAAAAACAAAAGGTGAGCCAATAGTTGAGGTTTCTAAATTTGATAAAGAAAAAGTAGAAGGATTATATGCAAAAACTAAAGCAGAGGCATCACAATATGTTTTGGATATGGCAAAAAAAGGACTTGATGTATCTATTGTTCATCCTTCTGGTATTTTAGGACCTGGAGATTATGGACACGGACATTTAACTCAACTTGTTATAGATTATTTAAATCATAGATTAACCGCTGCGGTAAATGGAGGATATGATTTTGTAGATGTGAGAGATGTAGCAGATGGAATAATCAGCTGTACTAAGTACGGAAGAAAAGGTGAGTGCTATATCTTATCTAATAAATATTTTGAAGTAATTGATATATTAAATATGTTACATGAAATTACTGGAGTAAAAAAGATTAAAACGATACTTCCTTTATGGTTTGCAAAACTTACAGCCCCACTTTCAGAAATTTTTTATAAAATTATAAAAGAGCCACCGCTATATACTTCATATTCTTTATATACATTAACAAGCAATTCGTATTTTTTGCATGACAAGGCAACAAAAGAGCTAAATTACAATCCAAGACCAATGAGGGAAACTTTAAAAGATACAGCAGATTGGCTTATTAAGATTGGAAGAGTTAAAAAAATTAAAAATTTTTAAAATTAAAAAACGAATAAAGTATTCAAATTAGTTAATAATATTAAAAAATAGTAAAGGAGCGAAATTATGGAAAAATTATTAAATGATTTGAATGCTTTTTTAAGTGATTTAAATGTTTTCTACAGAAAATTACAAAACTATCATTGGAATATTAAAGGAAAAGATTTCTTTGTTATTCACGCAAAATTAGAAGAATACTATGATGAAATTAATGAGCAAGTAGATGAGCTTGCTGAACACATTTTAGCTTTAGGAGGAGAACCTTTAGGAACTTTAAAAGATTATCTAAATACAACTAAGATATGTGAGGCAGAAAATAAAAAAGTTGATTGCACAGTTGTTTTTAATGAAATAATAAAAGATTTTTCTACACTACTTAAAGATGCTGTTACAATAAAAGAAGATGCAGATAGTAGCAAAGAATACAAAACTTCTGCACTTATGGATACGTTTATAGAAGATTATTCTAAAAAGTTATGGATGTTAAAACAAACAATGGAATAGAAATTTATGAAAGAAGATTTATTAAATTCTATTAAAAATAATGAATTTAAAATATATTTGCAACCTAAATTTGATACAATTTCAGAAAAAATAGTTGGCGCAGAGGCTTTAGTAAGAAAGATAATTAATGGTAACATTGTAATGCCAGATAAATTTGTTCCAGCTTATGAAAAAAATGGAATTATAACAATTTTAGATATGTATGTTCTTGAAGGAATTTGTGAATTACAGAAAAAGTGGAGGGAATTAAACCTTCCACTTCTTCCTATATCTATAAATGAATCTAGACATCATTTAAAAAATAAAAATCATGTACAAGAATTACAAAATATTGTTAATAGATATGATGCAGATACTAAACTTATAGAATTAGAAATGACTGAAAATACTGTAATTGAAGATATAATGCGCGCAAAAAAAGCGGCAGAATCTGTTAAAAAATTAGGATTTATTGTTTCCATGGATGATTTTGGTACGGGATATTCTTCTTTTAATATTTTAAAAGATATTGAAATTGATATACTAAAAATAGATAAAAGTTTTTTTAATGATTTGGAAAAGAACAAAAGAGCTAGAATCATTATAGAAGCAATTATTAAAATGTGCAAAAAACTTAAAATAAAAACAGTTGCAGAAGGGATAGAAACAAAAGGTCAAGTTGATTTTTTAAAAAAAATAAAATGTGATATTGTACAAGGATATTATTTTTCACCGCCTTTAGAAATTCATGATTTTGAAAATAAATATTTAGAAGAAAAAAATTCCTAAATGTATAAAATTTCTAATTTAAAAACAAGAAAAGAAGACATAATATTTACTATAAAAACAAAAAAGGAGGAAAATCTTTATGAAAAAAATGGTAAGTATTGTAACAGCTTTTCTTGTTTTATTTTTACTTATTTTTTCTATAAATGTATATGCAGACGCTTTAGGTTCAGTGGATGTAACTGTAGATAAAGAGACTGTACATCCAGGAGAAACAGTAAAAATAAATATATCTTTTGGACAAGATGTGGGTGCATATACTGTTGATGTTGCATATGATAATAACTTACTTGAATATGTTTCTGCAGAGGGAGGTACTCCAAATGATAATGGAACAAGAGTAAGAGTTGTATTCTATGACAGTACTGGTGGAACAAGCCCACGTTCAAGTATGTCTGTTACTTTTAAAGCAAAAGAAGGTATTACAACAAGTAACCCAACTGACCTTAGCGTAACTGCAGAAGGACTAGCAAATCCCGATGCCTCAGTTAGCTTTGATGATATAACTGTTCCAATTGATAAAAGTATAATTGTAGAGCCAGTATATGTAGATTATGATATAGCACTTAAAGTTTCAGGTGATGTAATTAAAAATGAAGAAAAAGATATGCAAATTGTTATTTCTTCAAGTATGGGTAAAAACTATGAGCACACAAGAATAATAGGTGAAGTAACAAGTAATACAGGAGGAACTGCAAAGCTTCTTGCAACTGACGAACAAAGCTTAGAACATGATATTCTTCAAAGCGGTTGGGGAGATGCTTCTGGAGATCCAATTGGTGGAGTAGATGTGGCAAAGAAACTTGATGTAAGAGGATTGTTTAGTGAAGCAGGAGAGTATGCTATTACTTTAAAATTAATAGATAGAGATAATTCTGATGCAGAAATAGCAAAAGAAACATTTAATATAACTGTAAAAGAAGAGGCATCAATTGCAGGTCCTGAAGAAGAAAATCCATCAGAAACTATTCCAGAAGAAAATGAAACAGTAAATAACGAAAATAATATTACTAATAACACACAAAACACAGTAGAAAATGAAGAACAGCCAACTACACTTCCAAAAACAGGTAATACTATTTATTTTGCGTTAGTATCTATTATAGGAATATTAATAATCGCATATGTTTCAATAAAAAAAGAAGAGGAGTAAAATGAATAGGCGGAATATATTTCCGCCATTACATATAATTTAGGGGTGAAAATTAAAAATGAGAGGAGAGAGAAGAAAGAAAAATAAATTTTTATCTGTACTAAAAACAATAATTTTATTATTAATTATTTTGATTATAGCTTATGTATTAATAGGGATATATAAAGAGAATAGAATAAGTTTAAAAAATGGCTCTAAATCAAATTTTGAAGCAACCAGAACTATATTAGAAGATGATAACAATGTAGAGAAGGTAGATATAGATTCAGAATATTTGGGATATGAGGTTGCAGCTAAGTTACAAATTCCAAATATCAATTTGGAAACTTATGTTTTTAAAGATTATTCTAAACAAATATTAGATTTAGGTCCTACTAAATTTTGGGGACCAGATGCAAATGAAATAGGTAATTTTTGTATAGTTGGACATAACTACAAAAAAGAAAATATGTTTTATAACTTAATAGATTTAAGCGTAGGCGATGAAATTTATTTGTTAGATAATAAAAATGGAAAATATACTTATACTATATATGATATCTATAAAGTAAAACCAAATGATACAAGTCCAATAGAACAAAATACAAATGGGAAAAGAGAGATTACGCTAATTACATGTGTAAATTATTCGAACACAAGGCTAATTATAAAGGCAATTGAACAATAAATGTTAAAATATAAAATTTATTGCAAATATTGTAGGGGTCGACGTCCTCGGCGACCCGCAAAACGTGAAAAATTAATTGCAAATTTCTAATTATTAAAATTAATATTTTTATATTTTAACCCTTTAATGAAAATTAAAATTTTCATTAAATTTATGAATTTAATTTATAAAACTAAATTAAATAAAATTATTCTATTTAGACGTAAAGATGTCCTGCAACGGGTAAGAGTTTTATATTTTACTTCGTTCGTCCCACCTTCGAATAAGGTGTAATAAAATTTACGCGGATTGCTTAATTTTATAACACCTTATATCTCGGCGGTCCCCACACAAGCTCACTCGTAAAATAAAAACTATTACCCTGCGCGGACTTTAAGCGAGTGGTAGAATAATTTTATTTTAAAAACTTGTGCTTAAAAAATTACAAAAATTTTACGAAAGGATTAATAATGAAATATATTAAAATTTATATAACTGCGGTATTTTTTTTAATAATAATTGCAATTTCAAATATAAATTATGCAACTGATAGAAAAGAGGGGATAGAGAATTTTCCTGATTCATATAAGCCATATTTGTATGAACTTCAAAAGAAGCATCCTAATTGGAGTTTTACTGCACTTTATAC
>CALXNI010000028.1 GCA_944389715.1 uncultured Clostridia bacterium
GCAATTCTTAAGGAAAATTGAAGGAGGAAGCGGGAACCGAGAGGCCTCGCTTAAATTTTCCGCTAGAATTGCTAAAACACGTATTGAGCCGAGGAGCTGAATAAATTTATGTTTTTAACAGATTATATTTTATTTTAGTAGTTTCTTTGTAGAGCGGGCGATTAAAATCGCCCCTACATTTTCTCTACAATCTTAAATTCCGGTCTTAACATTAATCACGTTAAAAATTTAAAAAATTTAAAATTAACTATTGACAGATTAATTAAAATCTAGTATACTTATTTTCGTCACAGAAATGGGCGCATAGCTCAGCTGGTAGAGCATCTGCCTTACAAGCAGGAGGTCATAGGTTCGAGCCCTATTGCGCCCACCATTTTTTTGGCCCGGTAGTTCAGTTGGTTAGAACGCTAGCCTGTCACGCTAGAGGTCGTCGGTTCGAGCCCGATCCGGGTCGCCATTTTTTTATCATTAATAAGCCCAGATAGCTCAGTTGGTAGAGCAGGGGACTGAAAATCCCCGTGTCCGTGGTTCGATTCCGCGTCTGGGCACCAATTTACAGCAACTTACGAACTATGAATTTCGTAGGTTGTTTTTTCATAGTTGGAAAAGTAGAATTTACATATCGTTAAAAAATATGATATAATTTATTAAAATATATATTATAGGAGGAAGATATGAAATTTACAACCCTATGTTATATAGAAAAAGATAATAAATATCTAATGCTATATAGAAATAAAAAGAAAAATGATTTAAATGAGGGAAAATGGATTGGAGTAGGAGGAAAATTTGAGGAAAAAGAATCTCCAGATGATTGCTTAATTAGAGAAGTAAAAGAAGAAACAGGGCTTACTGTTACAGAATACAAATTAAGATGTTTAGTAACTTTTGTATCTGACAAATGGGAAACAGAGCATATGTATGTATATACAGCTACTAAATTTGAAGGTGAGTTGCATGATTGTAACGAGGGACTTCTTAAATGGATTGACAAAGATAAAATTTTAGATTTACCAACTTGGGAAGGTGATAGATTATTTTGGGAAAAAATGCAAAATCAAGAAGATTTTTTTACAATGAAAGTAGAGTATAAAGGAGATAAATTAATAAAAGGAGAGTAAATTATGTCAGTAGAAAAAGTAAAAGAATATTTTAAAAAATATAATATAGAAAATAGAATACAAGAATTTGAAGAATCTAGTGCAACAGTTGAACTGGCTGCAAAAGCACTTAATTGTGAACCAAAAAGAATCGCAAAAACTTTATCTTTTAAAGTTGGTGATGAACCTATTTTAATTGTTGTAGCTGGAGATGCAAAAATAGACAATGCAAAATATAAAGCACAATTTAATAAAAAAGCAACAATGTTAAAATATGATGAAGTAGAAAAGTTGATAGGACATGCAGTAGGAGGAGTTTGTCCATTTGCAATTAATGAAGGGGTAAAGGTATATTTAGATGATTCATTAAAAAGATTTAAAACAGTATATCCCGCATGTGGGAGTAGTAATAGTGCAATAGAACTTAGTATAGAAGAATTAGAAAAATACTCAAATTATAAATCATGGATAAATGTATGTAAATTCTAAAGCAATAGACTAATTAAAAAAATAATCATAGAGAGAAAATTAAAAAAATTTTCTCTCTATTTTAATATTAATTTAATTTTTTATATCTATAATAACAATATAATCATCAATGGAAAGACAAAAAATTAATATCACCCCAAAAAGTAGGAAAAAAGAGAATATTCTTTTTTCCTACAAAATTAAATAAAAGGAGATATAAATGTCACAAGAAGTTTTTAATAGAATAGAAAAGAAATATCTATTAAATAAAACTAGCACAGAAGAGTTAATAAAAAGAATAAGTGATTATATAAAACCAGGAGAATATCCATATACAAAAATATGCAATATTTATTACGATACAGAAAATAATGAATTAATTAGAAAATCTATAGAAAAACCAATATATAAAGAAAAAATAAGATTAAGAAGTTACGGAATTCCAAATAAAAAAGATAAAGTTTTTTTAGAAATAAAGAAAAAATTTAAGCGGGATAGTTACAAAAAGAAGGATAAAATTATCATTAAAAGAAGTACAAAATTATCTAGAAAATGGAGATATTCCAAGCAGTAATATGCAAATTTTTAAAGAAATAGATTATTGTTTTAAAAAATATAATTTAAAACCTAATATGTATATATCTTATGAAAGATATTCATATTCAGGAAAAGAAGATGATAATTTTAGAATAACATTTGATACAAACATATTAAGCAGAGATTATGATTTGAATCTAGAAAAGGGAGATTATGGAATAAATTTAATAGATAAGGATACCTTTTTAATGGAGATAAAATGCCTAGGTAGTATGCCAATATGGCTTACACATATATTATCGGAAATGAAAATATATCCAACTTCGTTTTCAAAATATGGCAAAATATATCAAAGCCGATTATTGAAAATATCTTAATTACGGGAGAGATTTAAATAATTCAAGGGAAATTGTAAGTATCTTCTTTGCAATGGGTATAGGTCTTGCTGTAGGAATGGGACATATTTTATTTGCTACAACGATTACTGTTTTAGTATCAATAATTTTAATTATATTGTCTAAAACAAAATTTGGAGAAAAAAATATACATGAGAAAAAACTAAAAATTACAATACCAGAAGATTTAGACTATAGTAATGTATTCGATGATTTATTTGAAAAATATACAAAGACTAATGAGCTAGAAAAAGTAAAAACAACAAATATGGGAAGTTTGTTTGAATTAACATATAACATTGTAACTCGAGAAAATATAAATGAAAAAGAGTTTATAGATGAAGTAAGATGTAGAAATGGTAATTTAAATATTACTTTAGAAAGAGAAATCTCAGGTGAGAATGAATTATAAAAATGGTACATTTCTAAAATAATTTTATTAAAGGAGTACACAATGAAAAATAAAAAAAACTCAAAATATATAATTATAGCAACAGTTTTAATTATTATTGCAATTATCATAGTTATAGTATCTATTAAATTTGAAAAAAATAAAGAAAAAGTAGATCAAATAAATATTAATGCGAGCATTGAATATGATGATGGAGCAATATTTAGTAAAGATGATTTAACAATAAATGGAACAGGTACACTAAATGTAAATGCAAATTATTTAGATGGAATTGTAAGTAAAGATGAATTAAAAATAATAGGGACAACAATAAATGTAATTTCAAATGACGATGGCATTAGAGGAAAAGATTATATAGGAATAAAAGAGGCAAATATAGCAGTAAATGCAAATAGTGATGGAATTAAATCAACTAATGATACTGATGAAGCAAAAGGATTTATATTAATAGATAATGGTAATTTTAATATAGACTCGTCAGATGACTCAATTCATTCAAATGGAAATATTATCATAAATAATGGAACATTTGAGATAGCTTCTGGAGATGATGGAATTCATGCAGATGAAAGTATTACTATTAATGATGGAATTATAAACATATCAAAAAGTTATGAAGGAATAGAAAGTAGCAAAATTGATATAAACGGTGGAAATATAAATTTAGTTTCAAGTGATGACGGAATAAATATTGCAGGAGGAAATGACAGTTCATCTATTAATGGAAGACCAGGACAAAATAATTTTAGTAGTAATTCAGATCAAACTTTAACAATAAACAATGGATATATTGTAATTGATGCAACTGGTGATGGTATAGACATAAATGGAGCTGGATATATAAATGGTGGTACAGTAGTTGTAAATGGACCAACAAATAGTGGGAATGGAGCTCTAGACTATGATAGTGTGTTTCAGGTAAATGGAGGAACCTTGATTGCAGTAGGCGCAAGTGGGATGATGCAAACACCTTCAAGCGATTCTAGCATATATTCAATATCATATGTTTATTCAAATACTCAACAGGCTAATACAAAAGTAACTATCAAAAATTCTGATGATGAAGAAATTATTTCGTATACACCTAGTAAAAACTACGAATCAGTAATTATATCTACTGAGCAATTAAAAAAAGGAGAAACATATACAATTTATTCTAATGAGGAGACAGTTCAAGAAATAACAATAAATAACATTGTTACATCAGTAGGAAATAGTAATTCAGGAATACAAGGCGGAGGCATGAATAAAGGTCAAATGCAAGAAAATCCAGGAGAAAGGATGATGCATTGATAAAATAAATATTTAATGATATAATTTAAAAGTGAGGAATTAAAATATGAAAATATTAATAGTAGAAGATGATAAAATATTATCAGATACAATTAAACAATGTATATGTAACAAATTCGATACAGAACAAGCATATGATGGTTATGAAGCATATATGATGGCTAAAGAAAATATATATGATGCAATTATATTAGATTTAATGCTTCCAGAAATGTCTGGATATGATGTGCTTATAAAAATTAGAGATGAAAAAGTACTTACACCAGTGCTTATATTAACAGCAAAAGATGCATTAAATGATAAGTTAAAGGGATTTAATTACGGAGCAGATGATTATTTAGTAAAACCATTTGAGAGAGAAGAACTTCTAGCAAGATTAGAAGCAATTATAAGAAGAACAAGTGGAGTATATAAAGAAGATACAGTACAATTTAAGGACTTAAAATTAAATATAAAGAATAGAAAAGCATTTATAAAAGATGAAGAAATTATCTTACAAGGCAAACAATTTGACATATTAGAGTATCTAATAAATTCTAAAGGTACAATAATTACAAAAGAGCAAATATTTGATAGAATATGGGGATTTGATTCATATACAACAACCAATGTTGTAGAAGTTTATGCAAGTGGACTTAGAAAGACACTTAAAAAATATGGTTATGACAAATATATAAAAACTATACGTGGAGTTGGCTATATGATAATAGAATAGAGGTAGTAATGAGCGAACAAAAATTGATTAAAAAACAACTAATTAAAAATATGTTTTATACTTTTTTAGTATTTGCTATAATACTTATATTTTTTGATGCAATAATATATAACCAAGTATCTGTTTCTTTATATAAATCAATAGATGAAGAATTATTAAGAACAGCAGAGGTATATCAGAATAAAAATATTGAAAAAGAGATAAAAAAGAATGTTCCAAAAGAATTTACAGAAGTAAATCAGATTACATTTATAGAAACTAAAATCAACCCAAGATTGATATGTATTATAAGAAGTTTTGAAGGAGATATTTTAAATAGTGAAGATATAGGAAGATTTTATGATGATTATATTAATGAAATTCAATTTGATAAAACTAGTACAGACAAAATTTATGCAATCAAAGTGCAAGATACATACAATTATAGAGGAATAACACTAAAATCTACTGCCTTGGAAGGACAAGAAATATATATACAGCTACTTGCAAATGTAGATGGAGAAGTAGAGACAATAAGTAACATGACACACACATTATTAATTGGAAGCTTGATAATAATAGTAGTAGCTATAATAAGCTCATATATATTATCTAAAATGACATTAAAACCAATAATTGATTCGTGGAGAAAACAGACAGAATTTGTGCAAAATGCAGCACACGAACTTAGAACACCACTTACAATAATACAAGCAAAACAAGAATTATTATTACAAGAGCCAGATTCTAAAATATTAGAAAAATCTGAAGATATAAATATTATGCTTAAAGAAACAAAAAGATTAACAAAGTTAATAAAAGAGTTAATGATACTTGCTATGGCAGACTCTAATGAATTAAAAATGAAAAAAGAAAAAACTAATATAGATAGACTAATTAAGGAAATTATAATACCATATAAAGATTATGCTGAAATGCAAGGAAAAGAAATTAACATTGATTTAAAGTTTAATAAAGAAATTAATATAGATCCAAATAAAATAAATCAATTAATGATAATTATTTTAGATAACGCAATAAAATATACTTCTGAAAATGATAAGATAGAAATAAAAACATATTCTAAAGATGGAAAATGCATAATAGAAGTAGCAGATACTGGAATTGGAATAAGCAAAGAAGCGGCAAAACATGTATTTGATAGATTTTATAGAGAAGATAAAGCTCGTTCAAGAGAAAAAGGCGGAACTGGTCTTCGGACTTTCAATAGCACACACAATTGTAAACTTGCATGGCGGAAATATAAAAATTATACCAAACGAACCAAAAGGAGCAAAAGTTATTATAAAATTGTAAAATTTAAGTAATAGGGAAAAAGGGGTCAGACCCCTTTTTCCCTGTTACTTTTTTTTAACAAAATTAGTCAGAAAGTTTGCTATAAAATGCTATACACCAAAGCCCTGCAATTCCTACAATTCCATATATTATTCTAGTAAGAATAGATAAACTTCCAAATAGTGCGTCTACTAAATTAAATTCAAATAAACCAACAAGTAGCCAATTTATTGCACCAATTATGACTAAAGTAAGTGCTATTCCGTTTATAATTTTCATTGTAAAACCTCCATTTTTGTTTTTCTTATTGTGTGCATTTTATTTATAATTATACATATTGTTACAAAACAATTGATTTTTAGGCATTTTTAAAATATAATTTAAATAATTAAAAGGAGAATAGAATGTTAAAGAAAAATGAAGAATATGTAGTAGATATTATAGATAATGGATTTCAAGGAGAAGGAATTGCTAAAATTGATGGAATTACTGTGTTTATCGATAAAGCAATAAAAGACGAAAAAGTTAAAATAAAAATTTTGAAAGTTCAAACAAATTTTGCATATGGAAAAATAATTGAAATTTTAGAAAAATCTGACAATAGAATAAGCAATGAAGATTGCACGACATATAAAAGATGTGGCGGATGCAATTTAAGGCATATTAAATACGAAGAAACTTTAAATATAAAAAAGGCAATTGTAGAAAATTGTTTATATAAAGCATTAAAAAGAAATGTTGAAGTAAATAATGTTATTGGCATGGAAAAACCATTTTTTTATAGAAATAAACTTCAATATCCAGTTGGAATAGATAAAGATTTAAAGCCAGTTATAGGAGTTTATTCTAGTAGAACACATGATATTATTCCAACAAATGAATGCTTTATACAAAATAAAGAATGCCAAATTATAGCAAATGATATTTTTGAATTTATTACAGAAAATAATATTTAACCATATAACGAAAAAACTTTAAAAGGAACAGTAAGACACATAGTTATAAGAATTGGTGTTAAAACAGGCGAAGTATTAGTAACATTAGTATTAAATGATAATAAATTCAAAAATGAACAAGAATTAGTAAAAATTTTAACACAAAAACATAAAAATATTAAATCAATTGTTAAAAATTTTAATAAAAAGAATACCAATGTAATTTTAGGAGAAAAAACAGAAGTAATTTATGGAGATGGATATATTTATGATATATTAGGAGATTACAAATTTAAAATATCTCCACTTTCATTTTATCAGGTTAATCCTGTTCAAACAGAAATATTATATAATACAGCTATAAAATATGTAGGAGCAGGACTTGGGCGTCCGCAAAACAAAATTGCTTTAGACTTATATTGCGGTATAGGAACAATTGGGATATTCGCATCAAAACACTTTAAAAAAGTATATGGAATTGAAATAGTTAAGCAGGCAATAGAAGATGCAAAAGAAAATGCTAGAATAAATAATATTAATAATATAGAATTCTTTGCAGGAGACGTAGAAGAAGTTTTACCTAAAATAATCGAAAAAGAAAAAATAAAACCAGATGTAGTATTTGTTGATCCACCAAGAAAGGGATTAGACAAGAAGACAATTGATGTTTTAAAAGAATTAGAACCAAGTAGAATAATATACATTAGTTGCAATCCAGCAACACTTGCAAGAGACGTTTCATTATTAGAAGAAAAATATAATATAGGGGAAGTACAACCAGTAGATATGTTTCCATATACAAGCCATGTGGAGTGCGTATCAGTGCTACAGTTAAAATAATATAATAATGGAATATTAAATTTTTTAAAAGAAGGTAAAGTAAATGGATAATTATTTTATAATACATGGCTCATTTGGAAGCCCATTTGGAAATTGGTTTAGTTGGTTACATGATCTTATAGAAGATGATGGAAAACAGGTATATGTACCAGATTTTCCAATTGGTGTAGGATATCAAAATTACGAAAATTGGAGTAAGTTACTAAAATATTACTTAGATTTAGGCCTTATAAATGAAAATACAACAATTATAGGACATAGTATAGCACCAATATTCATATCAAAATTTTTAGTTGAAAATAAAGTAAAAGTTAAAAAATTAATATTTGTGTGTGGATTTAACAACTACCTAGGAATAAATGAAGAATATGAT
>CALXNI010000029.1 GCA_944389715.1 uncultured Clostridia bacterium
CTATAATTAAAAATAAATAAAATTGTAATTTGTTGTTTAGAGATTAGAGGTTGGAAAAATGTAGGGACGGCAATCTGCCGTCCGAAAAAAACAAAATTAATTGCAGACGTTGTAGGGGCGATTTTAATCGCCCGTAAAGAGATTGCAAACGTTGTAGGGGCGAGCCTTGTGTCCGCCCGAGAAAACAATTAATGTTGCGGGCGGACACAAGGCCCGCCCCTACAGATTTAAAATAAATTTACCCACACAAATTACAATTTATGGAGGAGAATAGTGAAAACAATATTTTATTTAATTATAATATTAATATTTTCTGTATGTTTAATTTGTTTTTCGGGAAATATAGATAACAATAAAGTCCTTGCAGCAAGTTCAAATGGTGCATCTGATTTACAACTTATGGCAAGAGCAATAAACCGGTGAAGCAAGAGGGGAGAGTTATGAAGGACAAGTTGCAGTAGGAGCAGTAATTATGAACAGGGTAAAGCACAGTAGTTTTCCAAATACAATTGCAGGAGTAATTTACCAACCAGGAGCATTTACAGCTGTATCAGATGGGCAAATAAATGAACCTATAGATCCAAATTCTACTGTTGTAAAAGCAGCTCAAGATGCATTAAATGGATGGGATCCGACAAATGGTTGTATATATTATTTTAATCCAGATACTGCAACTAGCAGTTGGATATGGTCAAGAGAAATAGTTAAAACAATTGGAAAACATCATTTTTGTAAATAAAAAATATGGAGGAATAGAATGAATAGATATTTAAATACAATGAAAAAAAATTATATTTATGGAATACTAATATTGTTAATAGTAATTAGTATTATTTTGGGATATTTTCTATATAATCAGAAACAAGAATTTACTACTGCTATGCAAAATCAATATAATTCTGCATTATATGAATTAACACATTATGTTGGAGATGTACAAAATTATTTAGCCAAAGCGATGATTTCAAGTACTCCAGAGCATGGAGCAGAAACACTTACTAAAGTTTGGAGAGAGGCAAATTTGGCCGAGGTATATTTATCTCAACTTCCTGTTTCAAGTACAGAACTTGCAAATACTTCTAAATTTTTAAATCAGGTAAGTGAATATAGCTACTCTTTATCTAGAAAAAATATTTATAATGAAAAATTGACGCAAGAGGATTTAGATAATATAAAAGAATTATACGACTATAGCGTAGAATTATCAAATACATTAAATCAACTATCAACAGATATGAATGAAGGAAGAATAAGTTGGGATGAACTTACAAAAAATACAGAAATCGCATTTGCTCAACAGGTTGACAATTTATCTGCAGCTACCTTTAGCAATTTAGATCAAAATTTTGGAGAATATGCTGGATTAATTTATGACGGCGCTTTTTCAGAGCACATGGAATCTTCTGAAAGAAAAGGCTTAACAGGTGATGAAATTAACGAAGAAAAAGCTTTAGAAGTTGCAAAAAATTTTGTTGGTGAGGATAGAATAAGTGAAATTAATTCAAATGGACTTGTAGAGAATGGAAATATAGAAGTTTATGATTTTAGTATCAAATTAAAAGATGGAGATGAAAATAATCCTCTTACAATATCTATTTCTAAAATAGGTGGTCATATTGTTAATATGAATTATAATAGAAATGTAGATGCAGAAGTAATTTCTATTGAAGATGCAGGAAATATTGCAAAAGATTTTTTAAATTCTAGAGAAATATACAATATGAAAGAAACATACTATTTAAAAGAAAGTGGAATTGTAACAATTAATTATGCCTATGAACAAGATAGTGTTACCGTATATCCTGATTTAATAAAAATTAAAATAGCGTTAGATAATGGAGAAGTATTAGGAATTGAAACAACAGGTTATTTAAATAATCATACAGAAAGAAATCTGCCTGAGGCTAAAATTTCAATTGAAGAAGCAAAAGCAAATTTAAATAAAAATTTAGAAATTACAAGTGAAGGACTTGCAGTTATTCCAACAGAATGGGAAACAGAGATTTTCTGTTATGAATTTAAAGGTAAAATAAACGATACAGACTTTTTAGTTTATATAAATGCTGAAACTGGTAGAGAAGAAAATATTTTGGTAATAATAGATACACCAAACGGAATTTTAACACAATAATTATAAATGTAGGGGCGACCATTGGTCGTCCGCCCTTCGGAGAAGTTTCTAAAATAAATATAATCTGTTAAAGTACATCAATTTCTTCAGCTCCTCGGCATCAATACGTGTTTTAGCAATTCTAGCGGAAAAATGAACGAGCCTCTCGGTAACCGCTTCCTCCTTCAATTTTCCTTAAGAATTGCACAAAAACTCCTTTCACATTCGTCGCTTCATAAATTGATGTACTTTAACAGATTTATAAGACTTATCATTTAAAATTTCAAATTATAATTTTAAATTGAATATTAACAAAAATTTCTAAACTAAAAAAATAAATTTTGCAAATAATAATAGTGGAAAAATAATTATTTATTTTTCTAAAGGAGGATCTTAAGATGGCAAGAAATAAAAATCTTATGTCTGAAAATCTTAAAGAAGAAATTGCAAAAGAACTAGGAGTATACGAAAAAGTAAAACAAGACGGAGGATGGGGAAACGTAAGTGCTAAAGATTGTGGTGGTATGGTTGCAAAAGCAATCGAAATAGCTAACAGGAAAGTATAGCAAAAAAGACGGATAAATTAGTTTTTATCCGTCTTTTTAAATACAAATAATTTACTAAATACATAATTGCCTATAATAACTACTACTTGAGATATAAGTTTTATTATTTTATCATTAAAGTTTAATATACTTACACCTAAGCCCATTATTAGCATATCTAATATAAGGGTTACTAAGCGAGAAAGTGTAAAGATTGTTGCTTCTTTTAATTTGTTTGGATTTTGACTATTAAATACATATTTTCTATTTGTAAAATATGCAAATATAACACCTGCAATCCAAGACAAAATATTTGCAATCTGAAGTTCTATAGGGTTGCCAGGATTTAAAAATGTTAAAACACAAATGTAATATGTAGCAAGTGCCACAACAGTAGTTAATATTCCAACTATTATATAATTAATTATTTCTTTATATTTTTTATATAAATATTTAATTGTTTTTAACATATTTGTCACCTTAATTAATTTAGATTAATTTGTAGGGACGGCTATCAGCCGTCCGTTATATTTGTCTTCTTCCCAGTTCGATATATTATTTATTATGTATTCCTTTATTTTATAATACTCTTTTTCATTTCTTATTATATGTTCATAAAAACGCTTTTGCCAGATAGGATATTTTAATTCTAAAGAAACATTTCTTTTAAATTGACCTATTACTGTTGATATATTCTTTCCTACATTCTTTTCTAATACTAAAATCATATGTATATGGTTTGGCATTATTATATATTCATCTATTATTGCATAATTATAAATATTAGATATTTGTTTAATATATTTTTCTACAATAATACCAGTTTTTGTTAATTTAATTTTTGCGGACGGCAGATTGCCGTCCCTACATGTATTATAAATTTTCCCAAATAATTCTAAACGGTTTTTAGTACATATTGTAATAAAATAATATCCTTCTGCTGAATAATCATATTCTTTTAATCTTATTTGTTTTCTTTGGGGTAATTTCTTGTACATACTTTCCTTTCATATTACCCCCATATTTTGTATAATATAATTTTTAGGGACGGCTACCATCCGTCCATTAATCAATATTTATTGTTTTATCTATAATATATTGTGGTCTTTGTTTTGTTTCGTCATAAATTCTACCTATATATTCTGACATCATCCATATAGATAATAACTGAACTCCCGCAAAAAATGTTATTGCTACCATAATAGAAGTCCAACCTGCAGTTATATTGTTCCAATCAAAAATAAATGACAATAATGCATATATTAATATTATAAAAGAAATTAATATAGATATAAGACCTAAACTACCTAATATTTTTAGAGGTTTAGTAGAAAAACTAACAATACCATCTCCAGCAAGTTTAAGCATTTTTTTTAATGGATATTTTGTTTTACCAGCAAAGCGTTCTTTGCGCTCGTATTCAAATGCATATTGTTTATATCCAACCCAACTAAAAAGACCTCTTAAAAATTTATTATGTTCTGGCAAAGAGTTAATAACATCTACAACTTTTCTATCTACTAATCTAAAATCTCCAGTATCTTTTGGAATTTCTACATCAGACAAAGCATTTAATGTTTTATAAAACATACTAGCTGTAAGTAATTTAAACTTAGATTCACCATCGCGTTTTTTCCTTTTTCCGTAAATTACTTCATTTCCCTGTTCCCATAATTCTAACATTTCTGGAATTAATTCTGGTGGATCTTGAAGATCAGCGTCTATTATAACAATTGCATCACCTGTAACATATTTTAAACCAGCAGTTACAGCACATTGATGTCCAAAATTTCTTGAAAAAGAAATTATTTTTACATTTTTATCGTTTTTAGCGATTCCTTCTAAAATTTCTAATGTTTTGTCTTTACTTCCATCATTTATAAAAATTATTTCATATTCATAATTTTCTAAAGCTTTACAAATAGATGTTACTCTATTATAACATTCGTTAACAACTTCTTCTTCATAATACATTGGTATAACTATAGATAGTTTTTTCATATTAGAACCCCTTTATTTAGCATATCTATTTATTATAGCATCAGCTATTCTTCTGCTAGCTTGTCCATCACCATATGGGTTTGATGCCATGCTCATCTTATCATATATTTCTTTATTTGTTAATAGTTCTTTTGTTAATTTATATATTGTATCTTCATTAGTTCCTGCAAGTTTTAATGTGCCCGCCTCAATTCCTTCAGGTCTTTCGGTTGTATCTCTTAATACTAATACTGGTTTTCCAAGGGAAGGAGCCTCTTCTTGTATTCCACCACTATCAGTTAAAATAATATAAGACTTATTTATAAAATTGTGGAAATCTATGACATCTAAAGGAGCAATTAATTTTATTCTGCTATTATTTCCTAATATTTCGCTAGCAATAGATTTGACTTTTGGATTTAAATGTACAGGGTATATTACTTTTACATCAGGAGTTTCATCTACAATTCGTTTTATTGCTTTAAACATATGGCGCATTGGTTCACCTAGATTTTCTCTTCTGTGTGCTGTAAGTAAAATTAGTCTATCAGACCCTACCCAATCAAAAATTTTATTTTTGTAATTTGAATTTACTGTTGTAGATAAGGCATCTATTGCAGTATTTCCTGTAACGAAAATATTTTCTTCTCTTTTCCCTTCTAAAAGCAAACTTTGTTTACTTTTTTCAGTAGGTGCAAAATGCATGTCGCTAAGCACTCCTACCATTTGCCTATTCATTTCTTCTGGATATGGAGAATATTTATTCCAAGTACGGAGACCAGCTTCAACATGTCCAATATCAGTTTGAGTATAATATGCAGCCAGTGCACCAGCAAAAGTAGTAGTTGTATCTCCGTGAACCAGAACAATATTTGGTTTTTCTTTATTTATAACCTCTTCTAAACCTTTTAAAGATCTACTAGTTATATCACTAAGAGTTTGACCTAATTTCATTATATTTAAATCATAATCAGGTTCTATATCAAATATATCTAAAACTTGGTCAAGCATTTCTCTATGTTGTGCTGTAACACAAACAATACATTCAATTTCATTTCTTGATTTTAATTCTTTAATTAGTGGAGCCATTTTAATGGCTTCAGGTCGTGTTCCAAATACTGTCATTACTTTAATCATGATTTTCAATTTCCTCCATATTAGATTTTATATTTTTATAAATTGCTATTGAACTTATTATACATACTGGAATTATTGCTGGCATATAATATCGAGGACTCACTTCAACAAATAGATGTGCCACAATAATACCTATATATAATAACATATAAAATATATTTGATTCAATATTTTTTCTGTTCATTAAATTTTGTATGGCAATTAATATATTCAAAAGTATAAATATAAACATATAACAATATAATATAGTTTTAATAATATTAGCAATCAATTTACAGTTTATATTAACTGTATTTAAAAATGTTGAAAATGTATAATTAGGTACATTTCCTGTAAGTACTACAAATTTAATAGCAAATAGTTTTATATTATTTAATCCATTTGATTTATAACGCTCCATAGCAAGTTGTTTAAATTTTATTTGAATTTCTTCGACAGATAGACCATTTTCTAAGAGTTTATCTAGTTGCGGTTCGCTATACCACATCCCGTTACTATTTATATTTGAACCTATATATAAGGTCCAGCCAGATGTTCTAGAAACAGGTTCACCATTGATTTTGTCCATCAATAAGAATATTCCATTTTTAGTTATAAAAAATGATAATAAAATTAATAAAAAACTTATTAAATAATTTAAATTAAATTTTTGGTTTTTTATATTAATATAAATAGTGAAATTCTAGCAATTATTCCTAAAGCAATACATAGAATAAAAAAAGATTTTTTATTTAAAAACTTTTTTAATGATTTTTTAAAACTAAAAAGTAATATAATTAACAATATTATAGAAGAATATAATATTATAGATTTAAGTATATTATTATACTTAAATTGTACAATAAATATAGCTAAAGAAAATAATATATAAATTATTAAAAAAATTGTTTCACTATATTTTATTATTTTTTCCCTTAACATTTTTAATTCTCCTAATTTTTAATATATATTTTATATTACTATTGAAAAATCTTCTAAATCTAGCTGGTTCTTTAACTATCCTATATAGCCACTCTAAATTGAACTTTCTAAACAACTTGGGAGCTCTTTTTTTTACTCCACTTAGAACATCAAAACTTCCTCCAACTCCAACGAAAATTCCTTTATCAAATTTGTCTAAATTATTGTATATCAATAATTCTTGCTGAGGAATTCCAAGTGCAACTAATACCACATCTGGATGAAGAGTTTCAATTTTATTAAATACAGCTTGCTTATTTTCTACGTATCCATTTTCATAGCCACATATTATTGCATTTGGATATTTAGAATTTATAATATTTACTAATTTGCTTACAATTTCTTCTTTCGCACCTAACAAGAAAATACTTTTTTTAAGTTCATTACAATATTCAAATAATTTTGAACACAACTCTATACCAGGTATTGTCTCTTCGATGTTATAGCTAAGCATTTTTGCACCTTTTACAACACCTATTCCATCAGCTATTATAGTTGTATTGTTATCTAGTAGAGCTTTTTTAAAATTATAATCTTCTTCAGCTATCATTAATGTTTCAGGATTTGCTGTTACAATAAACATTTTAGTATCATTTTTTAAGTTTCTTCTTACTAATTTATGAAATTCGTTTTTTGAACCTTTATAGATTTTTTCAAAATATTTAACCATTATTACCTCGTATTTTTCCTAAATAAATTTTTAAATTTAATATAATAACAATAAATTTTTATATTGAATTTACTGTTTAATCTCATTCGTAAAAATTCATGCCATTTGTATTTAAAAGAATCATTATTTAGCCAACTTCCTAAGAATACGTGTACCGTTAAAGAATTCTTTGATGGGTTACACAAAACATCATCTTTGTATACCTTAATACCTGTTTTTAAAATCTGTTCAAAATTTCCTGTTCTACATCCATATTTATCTATTAATAGATTAGAAACAGATATTGTATTATTATCTTCGAAATTACCTTCTAATTTTATATTATCATAATAATCTAGAATATCTTTTATAAAAGGATGCCCTTTTTCTGCTCCAAATACTGCAGTAAAAGGAAACTCTGGTGCTTCAAATCCAACAAATGCTTTATCATTTAAAAGGGAGTCTAAATTATCTATAACAAATACATCTGTATCTAGATAGATTCCTCCATAATTATATATTGCATATGCTCTTACATAGTCGCTTACAAAGGCCCATTTTTTCTTGTCATACATTTTTTTTACAAAATCATTGCTATTTATATCAAAATTTTTTTCATTCTATTCAATAAATTCATAATCTTTTAAATGTTTTTTCCAAGTTTTTATGCATTTTTTTATTTTTGGTGGTTTTTCATTCCCACCCATCCAAACATAATGAATAATTTTAGGTATTGCCACTTTTAACCTCCTAAATTTATTATTTTACAACAATTTTTACATATGGATATATACATAAAAATTTTGCTAGATTAATTGCTAGATCTTTTTCAGCTTCACTTACAACGCTTATAGTTCTAAAACCTTTTTGCATTTCTTCAAAAAGTTTGTAGTAAAAGTCGGATAAATCATTGTTAAATAATTTCTTAGTGAAACTTCGTATATCTTTTCCTAAAAATATTTTTTCGCTTCTTAAATTCTTTAATTCTATAGTTCTATCAGAATTAATTTTATAGAATTCTAATAAAGAATTTAAAAAAATATTTTCTTTATAAGATTTACCATAAACTTTTTTTATTTTATTTTTTAATATTTTATATTTATTACTAGTTTCCATATCTAAATAAAAAGGCACAAAATACTTACTTAAAGATAATTTTCTGATTCCTTTTATTCTTATAAAATTCCAAATAAACTTTTGAAAATTATACAAAGGTATTTTGTAATAATTTAGTAATATTGTTAATGCTCTTAATTCTCCATTTAGAACATTAAATTTACCAATATTATTGTTTATATAATTTGATTCATGGATTCTATATTTTAAAATTGGAAAATCCATAGTTTTTACATTTAAAATTTTAGGTTTATTTTGTAAGTCTATCCAAAAAGGCGTATTCCAAGACAAATAATTATTTTTTACTTGATTTATATATATATCTTTTTTCCATAAAGCAACATCACCATAAATATTAGCACCTTGATTTAATAATAGGATTGCAGGTATACATTTTTTGTTTCTATATTTTAGAGCTTTCCAATAATTTACCACTTTAGAATCATTGTTTATTATTTGTAAATCTCCGATTATTGCATCACAGTTATATTCCTCCATTGAAGATGTAATTTGTTCAAAAAAATTATTATTAGGTAGTAGGTCATCTGAATGCAATACAAATATGTAATCTCCAGACACTGAAGATAATCCATTTAAAATAGCATTTAATTGATCTGCATTATCTTGATAAATATAATTTATTTTATTATCTTTATCATATTTATTTTTAAAATTTTCTATAATAGATTTAGTATTATCAGTAGAACCATCGTCAATAATGATAGATTCCCAATTAGTGTAAGTTTGGTTAATTAATGACATTAAAGTTTCTTCAATACTTTCCGAGTCATTATATGTTGGCGTTAATACTGATATCTTTTTCATTTTATTCCCTCTCTTTTTTAAATCTTTTTAGGAAATCTAATTGTTTTGTTAAATAAAAATATATTGTTGATATAATTAAATTTGTAATTCCAATTATAGACCCATAAATTAAGCACTCTAATATACTTGAATATTGAGTTTTAAATACAATATTCATCCATAATATTTCTAGAGCACAAAATATAAAATTAGCAATACAAACAATATAATATTTATAAGGTTTATGATGTAATATTTTATTAAATATTACAAAAGGTTTTGTTATAAAATCAGCAACTAGTAAAGAAATTACTGTAGCTATTAAAACACCAGGAATTCCAAATTGGTTTACTAAAATTAATGATAAACTTAAGTTTAGTAAGATTTCAAGAATTACAAATATTTTTACCTCTTTAAATTTTCCAGAAGATAATGTGAAAACTTTCAAAGGAGTTCTTATTGTCTGGTAAAATAATATTATTGTAAATAAAACTGCAAGTGTAACTGATGTAAATATTTTTCCTTCATACCATATATTAATAAATTGATTTATTACAAAGAAAAATGGTACACATATAACGGTGGCTATAAAGAACATCATACCATTAAATTCATTAAAGATTTTCAAAGAATGTTCTTTACTTTCTAATAATAAATCACCAACACCTGAAAAAGTAGCACCAGAAATTTTATCTATAAATTGTTTTAAAGCTTCAACAAAGTAATTATAAGTTGAATATATTACAACATAATTTAATCCTATAAATTTAGAAATTATAACAATATCTATATTGTTTGTTAAAACAGATGCTAAAGTATTTACAAATAGATGTTTAACATCTTTTAGCATACTATAATCGCTTTTTACTTTTGTATTTAGATTAGGGTGTTGTTTCTTACACAATATTATAATTATTGCATTAGCAATTAAACTACAAATTATTAAGCTAATTAATAGTTCTACTAAGTCTAGATGCAAAGAAATTATTACTATTTCTAATATTGCTTTTATTACAGCTATAATTTGAAAAACTATATTTGGAATATACTTTTTTTGCTCTGCATCAAATAAACTTCTTTGGGGAATGCTAAAGTAATATATAGCTTGACTAATAAGATAAAGTATAAAAGTAAACTGTATATAGCTATTTTGTATATCTCCAGGATCTTTTACAAAAAATACTACAAAGAATGATAATATTAATCCAATAAATAATATTAGAATTCCTACTATGTTAAAAATTTTTTTTGCTGCAGACATTATAGCATTTATTTGATTATCATTTTTATCTTTTATTGGTTTATATAATCGATAAAGTAGAGCACTACCAATTCCGACCTTCTATTAATACTAAGTAAGCAACAATTTGATTATACAACTGATAAAGGCCAAGCTTTGCTTCACCTAAAACATTTATGAACAATTTTATTTTAACAATTCCAAGTATTAATATTATAACTTGGGGAAGTGCATCTGTAATAAAATTTATTATTGCTCGTTTGGTTCTCATATCAATGCTCCTATATATTTTTTATTTTTCTTAATAATTTATATAAATATATTTCAAAAGGTTTGTTTCTCATGAATGTATTGCAAATTAATTTATATATTTTATTTTGACTTTTAAAATATTTATTTTCTTGCCAGTTTGGAAATTTATGATTCATTATATTTATTATTTTTGAAATCATATTATTTGTATTAGGATATTTTAAAAACCTTCCGCATTCCTGCATATAGCAAATGGTTAATATATAAAAATTCTATTTCCTGTTCGTAACCTTTTCCTACAAACTGATTATATAGATAATCCATTACATTGAAAATAGATTCTAATTTTTTGTTATATTCCACTTGTTGCATAGTAGAATTTTTTCTAATAACATAGTGATATAAAAATTCCTCACAATATGAAATTCTATCTGTATATAATGCCAAAGAAGGAATTATAGCTAAATCTTCATAAATATTGTTTTCTAAAAATTTTATATTGTTCTGTTTTAGAATCTGTGTTCTAATTATTTTTGAACATGGTCCTGCAACGCATAGAATATAAGATTTTTGAAGGGTACTTGCATTTATAAACAAAGATTTCTTTTGAATATTTTTATTTTTATACTCTTCCACATAATCACATATTACAATATCAGAATCATTTTTGATTGCATCCTTATAAAGTTTTTCTAGCATAGTATTTTCAATATAGTCGTCACTATCTACGAAACAAGCAAATTCACCTGTTGCTATTTCTATACCTAAATTTCTAGCGATAGCTTGTCCTTCATTTTTTTTGCTTCTATATATTATATTACTATATTTTTTACTATAATTTTTTATTATTGATAACGAATTATCTGTAGAACCATCATCAATTAGAATAAGTTCTATATCATTTAAAGTTTGACTTAAAATACTATCTAAGCATTTTTCTAAATAATTTTCACTATTAAAAACTGGAACGATTACACTAACCTTATACAATTTTTTCTCCTTATATATTATCTATAAATTTATTCCATTTCTTAGTGATTTTTTCTTTTGAAAATTTATTTGCAACAAGAAGGGAGTTTTCTGAAAAAGAAATTTGTTTTTTTGGATTTTCAATAATTTCAATAATTTTTTTGGTAAATTCTTCTTTATTTCTATTAGGTATTAAAAATCCATTTTTATTATTTTCTATTATTTCTTTTGCTCCTTGCGCACTATCAAAAGCGATTAGTGGTAGACCATAGCTTGCAGCTTCAACTAATACTAATCCAAATGATTCAGAAAAAGAAGTCATTAAGTATATTGAAGAATTTTGATATTCTTTTTCTAGTTCAACAGATAATTTATTGCCACATAAGAATACTTTTTTTTCTAAATGCAATTCATTTATTTTATTTTGTAAATTTTGTTTTTCTGTTCCTTCTCCAACAATATGCAAAATCCAATCAGGCTGGTCTTGTTGAAGCAAATTAAATATATCTATTAAATCTTCAAAACCTTTAATTTTATCAAGCCTTCCAACAGATATTAATTGTTTATTTTTTAGAGAGCTTTTTTCAGTTGGAATTTTTTCAATAAAATTAGGAATATATATAACCTTTGTATTTTTTACTTTGGTTTTATAAAAATCAGCTAATTCTTTAGAAACTGGCATAAAATAATTAAAGCCTTGTATAGAATTAATTAATTTTTTTATATATTTTTGATTATTATTATGATGGTTATGCTCTTGTGCTATTTTTATAATTTTATTATTTGCATATTTAGAGACCCAATTATTATGAAGAATTCTTGTAGATATAATTATATCGCAATCGAGAGCCTTTATAGTCTTTATCATTAAAGATTTTCTCAAATATAATATTTTTAAACTTTTAGCTAATTCTTTTAAAGCAAGAATTATATTAAAACTTTTAATAGCACTTTTTAATTCTTGCTTATTGGGGGTTAAATTTTCAATTAAATACTCTATTTCAATTTTTTTATCTATATAGAATGATGGAGTGCAATTTAGTTTATATGTTGATATTATTTTTACATTATTATGTTCAGATAATAAATTTGCTAAATTACATATTACTTTCTCTGCTCCACCAGTTCCTAAATGTAATGCCAATATGACTATTTTTTTATTCATTTCTTAAATCCTTTTTATATCCTAGTATTGAAAGAATTTCTAATATACTCAAAATTAAAAACATACTTACTGCTGGTGCTGTAAATACATGCCCAGCCATTAATGCAATTCCAAATCCTATTGCTATTGAATAAAGGGTAAATATTAGCATATTGTTACTTATATTATTAATAAATTTAGTAAAGAATTTTTTAATTGCAATTAATATTACAACTGCTAATGGAACTATATATATTAAAGTACCTAAAATTCCGTGGCAGAAGAATATATCAAAATAGTCTATTTCTACTAATTTACTTTCTATTATAGTATCGCCTTTTGGTGAAATATATCCAATTCCAAGAAATTTATCAATAGCAGAACTTTGTCCATATTTAGTTAGAGTTTTCTTAAAATAATTATTTCTTCCACTTAACAAAACAGTAGGATCATTTATTGGATCATCATCTGCTTTGTTATTTCCTTCAGAAGGAGTAGTTGTTATGTTTTCTTCTTTTAAAAACTTAACCCCTATACTTAAATTTTTGCCAGCGGAAGTATATCCAACAAATAAAAATGTTAAAATTGCTATTAATATTATTGTAATAAATTGCTTATAAAAAGTTTTATCATCCTTTTTAATTAATTTTATAATAGAAATAATTAATGATAATATTAGTAATCCTACTATTGCCACAAATGCTACCTTTGTTCCTATTTCTAACATTGTAAATACTGTAAGTGCACATAGAATTGCATTTAAAAAATTAAATTTTTGTGATATAAATACTCCAAAACATATAGGAGAAAGCATCGCCACAATAGCACTAGTTTCATTTCCAGCAAAGAATAATCCTATTGTTCCAGCTTTATTATTTAATGGATAAGTAAGATATCCAACAGAAAATATTTTACAAATTAAAATTGTTAAAACATATATTGCAAGTGTTATATTCAAATATTTTTGCTTTGTAGAGTAAAGTTTATTTTTATATATTAATAATAAGCTTGCTAAAATTATAGGAAAGTAAAAGGTTTTTACAAGTCCTTTAATTTGTGTAAATATCATTGAAAGACCATATTTTGTATAACTATTTATTATAAAAGAAATACAATATATAGCAATAAAAGAATAATATAATAATATTTGCAATCTGCTTTTTTTATCTACTTTAATTATTGCATATATCATAATAAAAAGCATAAAAAGAGTCCTTACAAATATTCCAAGCGTAAGGTTTTGTGATAAATTTCTTACACATAGTGATGTTATAATATCGATTATTGGTTGTAATATTATGTATAATATTAAGATGTTTTCAAAATTTATTTTTGAAAATATTTTTTTCTTTTGTATTTTATCCATGTTTCTTCTCCTTTACTTTGAAAATGTCTTTATAACCAATTGCTACAATTGCAATCACTAATAGTGCAAAAGATAGTGCTTTCCAAATACCACTTTCTAGCCATATGATTGCAAACAAACCAAATGTAGCACTTATTCCATATAAAATAAATACTGCTTGCTTTTGAGTGTAACCTCTATCAATAAGTTTATGATGTAAGTGTCCTCTATCGGCTTTGAATACTGCTTTTAATGATTTTTCTTTAATAATTCTTCTTGTTATTGCAAAAGATGTATCAAATATTGGTAGTGCAAGAACTAATAGAGGAGCAACAATTATTATTGCAGTATATGTTTTAGCAACACCTAATATAGAAATAACTGCTAATGTAAAACCGATAAAATTAGAACCGGTATCGCCCATAAATGTTCTTGCTGGATTAAAGTTAAATGGTAAAAATCCAAGTAATGAACCAGCTAAAGCAGTTGCAAATATTATTGAAATAACAGGAGATGAATTTAGTATAAATATAATCATCAAACATATTGATGAAATAAGAGAAACTCCTGTTGATAAACCGTCTAGTCCATCAATTAAATTTATGGCATTTGTTATTCCAACAATCCAAACTACAGTAAATATTCTTAAAAACCATTCGTTTGATATAATTGTTTGTGCTTTTACAATAACTATTTTATCCATAGTTAACCCGCTTGCTACAACAATTATTGCAGAAATAAGTTGTCCAAAAAGTTTAACGGATGGTCTAATTCCCTTAGTGTCATCAAAATAGCAGAATATTTCTAAAACAATTATACCAGAAAAAAATCCTAGTAATTTTAGATAATAACCATCTGTAAATATATCCAAATTTTTCTCAATTATCATTACAATAATTAAATAAATTGCAGAAATTAGAAATCCTAAAACAATGGCAATTCCGCCAAGACGTGGCATTATTTTTTTATGAACTTTCCTTTTATCTTTTGGTATATCCACGGCTTTAACCTTTCTTGCTAATCTTACTGTATATGGTGTAAATACATAAGTAGTTATAAAAGCTAATAAAAAGGTAATTGCAATATCTCCCCACATAGAAAGTCCCCCTAATTTAATATTCCGTAATGATTTTATCTTTTTATAAGGATTTTGTCAACATGAATAAAATAATTTTGAAAATATAAAAAACGACATTTTTGTTTAAAATTCTAAAGAAAAAACAAATTTTAAACTACTAGTTGCATAAAAAAACTATTAATGATAAAATAAACGTAAAATTATAATGTATTACATGACTAATGAAATCAGAAAATGGAGGTATATAAATGAATTATGCAGGAATATTAGCAGGTGGAGTAGGAAAAAGAATGGGAAGAAGCGATTTACCAAAACAATTCTTAATGCTCGGAAGTAAACCTATTCTAATACATACAATTGAACAATTTTTAATTTCAGGAGAAATAGATAAAATAATATTAGCTGTTCCACAAAATTGGAAATCTTACTCAGAAGATTTAATAAAGAAATATTGTGAGAGTGAAAAAATTGATATTATTGTCGGAGGAGAAACAAGAAATGAGACTATTTTAAACATATGTAATCACATAGTAGATACATATTGCTTGGGATATGATGATGTTATTGTTACACATGACTCAGTAAGGCCATTTATTACTCAAAGAATTATTAAAGAAAATATTGAATTATGCAAAACTACAGATGCTGTGGATACTGTAGTACCAGCATTTGACACTATAGTTGAGGTAAAAGATAATAATACTATATCAAACATACCTATAAGAAAGCATATGTATTTGGGACAAACACCACAGACTTTTAATGTAGATACATTTATTAAAGTTTACACAACATTAACAGAAGAAGAAAAAAATATTCTAACAGATGCTTGTAAAATGTTTGTAATAAAAAATAAAGAAGTAAAAATAATAAATGGAGAATCTTATAATATAAAAATTACTACGCCATATGATTTGAAAATGGCTAGCCTTATGTTAGGAGTAGAATATAAAAATGATTAATGAAATAGTGAAATTAGTTGAACCAAAAAAATTAGAAATGAATTTTGAAGAATTAAATTTGCCTAAAAACCATATTCTTGTTAAACCTACATATATGTCAATCTGCGCTGCAGATCAAAGATATTATCAAGGGAAAAGAAAAAAAGAAGCTTTAGAAAAAAAACTTCCATTAACATTAATTCATGAATGCGTTGGAGAAGTCCTATATGACCCTAAATGTGAATTTAGTGTAGGAGAAAAAGTAGTATTAATACCAAACACTCCATACGAGGAGGATAATATTATAAAGGAAAATTATAGGTTAAGTACTAAATTTAGATCTAGCAGTTATGATGGATTTATGCAAACAATGATACATATGAGAAGAAATAGAATTATACCTATACAAAATATAAAACCAGAAATTGCTTCTATGTTAGAGCTTATGTCAGTTGCAGTTAATGGTATAGAAAATTTTATTGAAAAAGCACATGATAGACGAGATACTTTGGCAGTTTGGGGAGATGGAAGTGTAGGATATGTAACGGCGTTAATATTAAAATCATATTTCCCAAAGTCTAAGCTTATAGTGTTAGGAGTAAATAGAGATAAATTAGGATATTTTTCTTTTGCTGATGAAATAAAACTAGTAAATGAGGTAGATGAAGATTTTAAGGTTGACCATACATTTGAATGTGTTGGTGGAGCTGGAGCTGAATCGGCAATAGACCAAATAATAGGTTGTATACAGCCACAAGGTTGCATAAATTTATTAGGAGTTTCAGAAGATCCACCACACATTAATACAAGAATGGTGTTAGAAAAAGGATTAACATTGCTTGGCAATAGTAGAAGTGGATATTCAGATTTCAAGAAATCTGTAGAATTATTACAAAATTCACAGATTCAGGATTATATAGAAAATATTATTTGTGACAGGATAGAAGTTAAAGGATTGGGAGATATTCATTCTGCTTTTGAAGCAGATCTAAATAATAATTTTAAAACTGTTATGAAATGGAATATATAAAGCATAACTTAATAATAAAAGAATGAGAGGCCTAGGAACAAATGGAAGAATTAAAAAATAGTATTGAAAATTTACAAAATGAAGTTGAAGAATTAAAAAATAATATTGAAGATTTAAACTGTAATATTAATAATATGGTTAAAATTATAAAAAGTAAAAACAAAGAAAGTAAATTAAAAAGAATAGAAAAAACTTGGAAAAAAAATAGAAAAAAATTTAAGAGAACGCTTAATCAAATAATTTTAATTATTGCAAATAGGATAATGTGTATAATATTTAGACTAAAAGATAATAGAGTTTTATTTTTATCCGATGTAAGAGAAAATCTAGGAGGAAATTTAGAATATTTATATAATATTATACCAGATGACAAATATGTAAAGGTCGTATCAACAAAGGCAGATAGGAGAGAAAAAAGAAGCATAAAAGAAAAAATAAGATTAGCATATAATTTATCAATTTGTAAATATGTTTTGTTAGATGATTTTTCTAGAACCACATCATATATTAAGGTTAGAAAGGGACAAGAATTAATACAATTATGGCATGGCCCAGGAGCTTTTAAAAAATTTGGACATTCTCGAAGCATAAAAAATGGAGGAAATTTAAAAATAATACATCCCGGATATAAAAAATATACAAAGGTAATTACAAGCAGTGAAGAAATTAGAAAGTGCTATGCGGAAGCTTTCGGTATAGATATAAATAAAACAAAAGCTACTGGATTTCCAAGAACAGATATGTTTTTTGATGCCGAATATATAGAAAATAGAAAAGAACAAATTTATAAGAAATATCCATTTTTAGCAAATAAAAAAATAATCTTATTTGCACCTACATATAGAGGTAGAAGAGTGATAGACGCAAATTATGATTTTGAGAAATTAGATATAGATAAAATTTATAACGAGTTCAAAGAAGAATATATCTTTGTATTTAAATGGCACCCAGCATTATATAACAATATTGTGAGAGGAAAAAGAAGAGGATATAATTTATGTAAATACAACAACTTCTATTATGATTTGTCTAATGAAAGAGATATCAACGATTTATTGTTAATAACAGATATATTGATTACAGACTATTCATCAGTTATTTTTGACTATGCATTTATAAATAAACCAGTTATATATTTTGCGTACGATTTAGAAGAATATGAACAGGAGAGAGGCTTATATTTTGATTATAAAGAGTATGTATATGGAAAAATTGCTAAAAATGACGATGAATTAATAGAAGCAATTAAAACAAAAGATATGGAACCTGAAAAAAGGAAATTATTTATGGAGAAGTTTTTAGGAATGTGCGATGGACATTCTACTGAAAAAACTTATGAATGGATATTTAAGCAATAGACGTAATTAATATAAAGCAAGGAAATATATATTATGAATGACATGAAATATATAATTATAAAAATTTGGAATTTAACAAATAGTTTTATATATATGTTATTGAAAATTTTAAAAGTTAGAAACAAAATAACTTTTATAAGTAGACAGACTAACAATGATAATTTAGATTTTAATTTAATTATAGATGAGTTAAAAAAACAAGATTCTGATGTAAAAACAGTAGTATTAAACAAAAAAATGGGTAAGACTCTAAAAGAAAAAATTGAATATGTATTTCATATGTATAAACAAATGTATCATATAGCTACATCAAAAGTAGTAATACTCGATGGATATTGCATAGCGATCAGCAATTTAAAACATAAAAAAGAATTAAAAGTAATTCAAATTTGGCATGCATTAGGAGCCCTTAAAAAATTTGGCTATTCTATATTAGATAAAGGAGAAGGAGCAGATAAAAAGATGGCTATATGTATGAATATGCATAAAAATTATACATACGTTTTAACTTCAAGTGAAGAGAGCAAGAAATATTTTAAAGAAGCGTTTAATGCTATAGATGAGCAAATAAAGATAATTCCATTACCAAGAGTGGATTTTCTAAAATCGGATTATTATAAAGAACAAACAACGAATAGATTTTATAGTTATTACCCAGATGTAATTAAGCAAAAACTAAAAATATTATATGTACCAACTTTTAGAAAAAATACAAAAAATGATTTTAAAAAACTAATTAATGCAGTTAATTATGAGAAATATGATTTAATAATAAAAACTCATGATGATACAGAGTTGATATACACTTCAAAAGATAAATTTTATTCAAAAGAAACTGAATTTACAGGAATGGAACTCTTACACATAGCTGATTATGTAATAACTGATTATTCAGCAATAGTATTTGAAGCTGCTGTAGCAAATAAGCCAATTTATTTTTATAATTATGATTATAAGGAGTATATAAAAAATAGAGGGTTTTACATTGATTATTTAAATGAAATGCCTGGTATAATTGAAAATAATATAGAAAAATTAATGGGGGAAATAGAGAAAGATAATTTTGATTATAAAAAATTAAACGATTTTAAGGAGAAATATATTTATAATGGGTATAAAAACAATGTAAAAATTCTAGTGGATTTAATAAGAAAAGAAACAGTAAATAAAGACGATTTTGTAAAAAGAGAATCACTTCATAAAGCTATTTAAGGTTAATAAAATGAAAATTATGTTGAAATATTAGTCAGGATTAATTTCTAGAAAGAGGTAAGATCCTATAATGGAAATATTAAAAGAATATAATTCTAGTGAAATAAAAGATAAAAACGGAAGAATTTACTTTTTTGACAATTTAAAATTTGTATTAGTATTATTGGTAGTAATTGGACATTTAATGGAATTAATAATAAGCAAGAGTAATAATGCTAAAATTATATTTTTATTTATTTATTCTTTTCATATGCCAGTGTTTATATTTATATCAGGTTACTTTTCGAAAAAAGCCGTGGATAAGAGGGATAGAAGCAAAGTAGTAAAATTTTTTTTTCTATATTTATTATTAAGAGCGATAAGCTTTGTAATAGATAAGTTTATATATATGAAAAATGTAAATATTGACTTATTTAAGGTAAGCGGTATAGAATGGTATCTATTTGCTATGGGAGCATGGTATATGCTTTCAATGCTATTATCTAACTTTAACAAAACATATTTATTAATTTTTAGTATTTTTTTATCATTAATTATTGGGTATGATAAGAATGTTGGGGATTTGTATTGCCTTTCTAGAATAATTACATTTTATCCATTCTTTCTTCTAGGAAGTATTATAAATGAAGAGAAAATATGCAAACTAACAAACAATAAAGCTATTAAAATCATTTCTATAGTATTATTATTTACTATAATATGTTTTTATATTATATTTATAAATGATATATATTTTATAAGACCAATACTTACAGGCAGAAATTCATACTATAAACTAAATCAAGATATGGTAAACTATGGAGCTATACTTAGGAGTATCTGGTATGTTAATAGCATAATAATTGGAATCGCCTTTATTAGTGTAATACTTAAAGGAAAAACATTTTTCAGCCAATTTGGTTCTAAAACTCTAGCTGTATATTTTTACCATAAAATTATAATATTGTTATTAAAAAACGAAAATGTTATGCTAAGCGTACATCAAAACTTAATAATTGCATTGATCATAACATTTGTATTTTCATTAAAATGGTTTTCCAAGCCATTTGATATGTTTAATAAATTAGATTTAAAAAGTAAATCATATAAACTCAAAATATCAGACAAAAGGATAAATATCATTATTATTATATCTATGATTATAAGTATTTTAATTTTGATTTTTTATTTTTTATTTAATAAAATTATATAAGTACATAAAAATGTAATATTAAGAGAAATATTGGTATTTACAGCTGCTATTAATAGTAAAAGGAGAATAAATTTTGAAAGTATTAAAGGAAATAATAAGAGATCATATTGAATATAGAAAACAAATATTTAAACTTGCAAAATCAGATTTAGCAAAAACATATAGAGGATCAGCACTTCGGTTGGTCTTGGGCAATTATTAAACCTGTTGTTACAATATTTGTATATTGGTTTGCTTTTGAAATTGGACTAAGAGCAGGAAAACCAGTAAATGGATTTCCATTTTTCTTATGGCTTATTGCTGGATTAGTTCCTTGGTTTTATATGGGAGATATGATAACAGGTGGGACAAACTGTATAAGAAGATATAGTTATTTAGTTACTAAAATGAAATTCCCTGTATCTACAATACCAACATTTGTTAGTTTATCTAATTTGACAGTAAATTTAATATTATTATTGATAGTTATTATAATTTTTGCATTATTTGGATTTGCACCAGATATTTATATGTTGCAACTACCATTTTACATATTATTATCATTTATATTTTTTACATTATGGGCCCTATTTTCTTCTTTTATAGGAGCAATTAGTAAAGACTTTGTAAATCTAGTAAAATCATTTATAACAGCAATTTTTTGGCTATCTGGAATTCTATGGAATGCAGAAACAGTAGCAATTCCATGGCTTAAAAAACTTTTGATGTTAAACCCAGTAACATTTTTAGTAAATGGATTTAGAAATTGTTTTATAAATAAAATTTGGTTTTGGCAGCAGCCTAAAAGATTAATGTATTTTGCTATAATTACTTTTATCCTATTCTTATTAGCATTATGGTCATATAAAAAATTAAGGAAGGACATTGCAGATGTATTATAGTAAAATAGAGAGGTAAAAAAATGAGTGAAAACGTAATAGAATTTAAAAATGTAACAAAAACATATAAATTATATAAAAATGATAAAAGAAGATTGCTTTCTATCTTTATTAAAAAAATACCATATAAAGAAAAAAAAGCAGTTAATAATATTTCTTTTGAAATAAATAGAGGTGAAGCTGTAGCAATTTTTGGTAAAAATGGTGCTGGAAAGTCTACAGTGCTTAAAATGATTACAGGTGTAACATTTCCGACTACAGGAGAAATAAAAGTAAAAGGAAGAGTAAGTGCACTTTTGGAACTTACTTCTGGTTTCGATTCTGAATTTACAGGTAGGGAAAATATATATTTAAAAGGAAGAATTCTAGGATTAAAAGAACATGAAATAAAGAAACTCGAACCTAAAATAGTAAAATTTGCAGAACTTGAGGAATACATAGACCAACCAGTAAGGACTTATTCTAGTGGTATGAAAGCAAGACTTGGATTTTCAGTTAATGTTAATATAGAACCTGAAATATTAATAGTAGACGAAGCGCTAAGTGTAGGAGACGAAGAATTTAGAAAAAAATGCACAAAAAAAATAAATGAAATTATAGAAAAAGACAATGTAACATTATTGTTCGTAACACACTCTACTAGTGTTGCAAAAGAATTTTGCAAACGTGGTATTGTAATGAAAAAAGGAAAAATAATTTGCGATAAAGAAATAGATGGAGCTATAGAAGAATATAATAAAACTATAAAGAAATAAAAATTATAAAATAAAATGAAAAATACACCTTTAAATTAAAAAGGTGTATTTTAAAGTATAAAGCTATTTTCATTTATAAAAAAATGTTATAAAATAAGCAAGAAAGAAATAGTTATATATTAATCAAATATTAAAGGAGAATTATGGAAAATAAAAAAATAGATGTAAACAAAATTTTAGAGATATGCAAAGGGAAATTAATATCAGGAGATAGAAATAAAGAAATAATATCGTATTCAAATGATACAAGAAAAATACAAAATGGAGATATGTATTTAGCAATAAAAGGTGATAGAGTAAATGGCAATGATTATATAGAAGTTGCATTTAAAAATGGAGCAATTGGATGTATTACAGATGAAGATTTAAATAAAAATATAATAGATAAATATAAAAATAAAATTATTATAAAAGTAAAAGATACAATAAAAGCAATACAAGAAATAGCAAAATATAAAAGGAGCATGTATGATATTCCAGTAATTGCAGTAACAGGTAGTGTTCGGGAAAACAAGTACAAAAGATATAATAGCAAATGTTTTATCTCAAAAATTTAATGTATTAAAAACAGAAGGAAACTTAAATAATCATATTGGATTACCATTAACATTGTTAAAATTAAAAGACCACACAGCAGTAGTTGTAGAAATGGGAATGAACCATTTTGGAGAAATTAGTCTACTTACAAATATTGCAAAACCAACAGGATGTGTAATAACAAATATAGGGACTTCACACATAGGAAATCTTGGCTCTAGAGAAAATATATTAAAAGCAAAACTAGAAATATTAGAAGGACTAGATAAAAAAGGGTTTGTTTTAATAAATAATGATAATGATTTACTAAATAAATGGGCTAAAGATGAAAATAAATATAAAATATATACATATGGAATAGAAAATAGTAGCACATATACTGCTGATAATATACATCAATTAGAAGAAGCAAGCACTTTTAATATTAATAATGTAAAAATAAAAGTACCAATTGCAGGAGAGCATTTTATATATAATGCAATTTGTGCTTTTGCAATAGGAGATTTATTAAAAATAGAAAAAAATAAAATAGTTAAAGGAATAAATGAATTTAAACTAACAGGCAAAAGAATGGATATAGAAATTATAAAAAATAATATAAAAGTAATTAATGATAGTTATAATGCAAGTTACGATTCTATGAAAGCAGCATTGCAAGTAGTAAATAATACAGAAGCAAAAAGAAAAATAGCAGTATTAGGTGATATGTTAGAATTAGGAGAATATGCAGAAGAATTGCATGAAAAAGTTGGAGAAGAAGTTGTTAAAAATAATATAGATATATTAATTACTGTAGGTAATCTTGCAAAAAACATAGCTAAAAGAGCAGGTAAAATGGGACTTCAAGATATATATAGTGTAGAAGATAATGCTGAAGCAATAAAAATATTAAAGCAAACAATAAAACATGGGGACTTAATATTATTAAAAGCTTCTAATGCAATGAATTTTGGCAAAATTCTAGACGAAATAAAATAATAGGGGCAGAAATCTGCCATACGAAATAAGAGGAGGTATATAATGAGCAGAATTAAGGTAGGAGTTATATTTGGAGGAATGTCAACAGAGCATGATGTTTCAATTGTTTCTGGAACATCAATTGCAAAAAAAATAGATAAAAATAAATATGATGTTTTACCTATATACATAGATAAGAATGGAATTTGGTATGAAGGGTTAGATATTTCTAAAAAATATGAAGTAGGAGATAAAATAGAAAACTTAAAAAAAATTGATAATTTAATAGAATATCTTAAAAAATTAGATGTAATATTTCCGGTTTTGCATGGCTTATATGGAGAAGATGGCACAATACAAGGACTGTTTGAACTATTAAAAATACCGTATGTAGGTTGCAGAGTATTAGGGTCAAGTATAGCAATGGATAAAGTATATACTAAAATAATTTTTGATAAAGCAAATATTAAGCAGGCAAAATACGAATATATTAGAAAATATAAAGATGAATATATATATGTAGACAAAGAGTTTAACGAAAAAAGATATAAATTAAATGATATATGCAAAATAATAGAAAATAATTTAACATATCCAATATTTATAAAACCATCTAATTCTGGTTCATCAGTCGGCATAAATAAAGCAAATAATATAAGTGAATTAGAAAAATACATAGAGTATGCTTCTAATTATGATGCAAAAATATTAATAGAAGAAAACATAGTTGGAAAAGAAATAGAATGTTCAGTTATTGGTAATGAAAACGTAGAAGCTTCATGTTTAGGAGAAATTACTCCTGCAGAAGATTTTTATACATTTGATGCTAAATATAAAAATGCCGAATCAAAGCTTACTATACCTGCAAAAATTAATAATGAATTAACTAATAAAGTAAGATATATAGCGTTAAAAGCATTTAAAGCAATAGATGGAAAAGGTCTTGCAAGAGTAGACTTTTTTGTAAATGAAAAAACAGAAGAAATATATATAAATGAAATAAATACTATGCCAGGATTTACAGAAATAAGCATGTATCCAAAACTATGGGAACAAGTGGGATTAGAATATTCTAATTTATTAGATAAATTAATTCAATTAGCATTAGAAAAATAGAGGAGAACGGCCTAATATTTACTGTTCTAGAAAAATAATTGCAAAAATGTAGGGACGGCAAGAAAGCCGTCCGTAAAACAAAAAATATTTAATATTACAATTTGAATAATAGAAAGGGTTTATAAATGGAATTAGAAGAAATACAAAAATTTGTAAAAGGACATTTATCAGAAAAAAGATATATACATAGTGTGGGTGTAATGCAGCGTTCAGAAGAATTAGCATTAAAATATGGAGCGGATGTAGAAACAGCAAAAAAAATAGGAATTGCACATGATGTAGCAAAAGAAATGACTGAAGAAGAAAAATTAAAATATGTAAAAGAAAACAACATCGAAATTGATGATATTGAAAGACAGAATACAGGGCTTCTTCATGCAAAAATAGGAAAAGATATAGCTATAAAAAAATTTGGATTTACTGAAAGTATGGGACAAGCTATAGCAAACCATACAACAGGAAATAAAGATATGGACATATATTCTAAAATTTTATTTATTGCAGATAGGACAAGCAAAGATAGAAATTTTGAAGACTTAAAAACTCTAAATAAAATAATAGAAGGAAAAAATATAGACGAAGTAATTTTATATATAT
>CALXNI010000030.1 GCA_944389715.1 uncultured Clostridia bacterium
ATTATCATCAGAAGAATCAAATGCATAAGTACACAGAATATATGGACAAGATGAATGAAAAGTATGAAAAAATACTTGAAAATAGTAAGATAAAAGAATAAGATAATAATAAATAATTTGATAGAAAGATATATTCCCGACAATGTCGGGACAGTAATGTGAAATTTGAAAACACTTGCTATTAAAGGTAAAGACGGCAAAAATAATTTGCTCATCTGCACCAAAAAGTTGAAATTTTAACCAATTTCAGCTTTTTTTATTTTTATTCAAGATTATTTAAAAGTATTTATATTACTGTATTTTAGCTGTTTTCATTATTCAATCTATTTTCAAAATTATTTGCCATTATTCATTAATTTTTGCTTTCTGCTCGGAATATGCTCGGAGGTATTGCTCGGAAAAATATTCTTTGTAATAGCATTAGGTGTTTCAGTTAATTTTAACTCAATATCTTTATTTTCAATCAAAATAAAAAACCCTCTTTACAGAGGGAAACCACAATAGCGGTTTAGGATTTTAAATGTACGAAAAAGTTGGATGCCTGAGAATTTCTTCATTACGTTTTTTTCTAAATAAGTCAGCTGCTTCATAAGCAGAATTTTCTGAAGTTTTAAAAAATTTAACTACTTCTATTTCTGCCATTTGAATGCCTATTTCAAAAGCAGTATCGCTAACATAAAAAGAATTCCGGATGGGACATCCTATCCGTACAGGGCAATTTGTACAATAATCGTGGTTAATACAAATTACAACAAGCTCAAAGTTTAAAGGTTTGAAATTATAATTTTCCATATAAAAAATCCTTTCAAAATTATATTATAATATAATTATAATATAATTTACATAAAAATACAAGCTTTAAAAATTTTATGTCGATATAAAAAAATTTCTGGACAAAAACGTGTTAGTGTGATAAAAATATATAAAATGAAAAGAAATGGAGTAAAAAATGAAGCAAGAATGTTTAAATGTATTAAAAAGTATTAATAGAGAAGGAATGGACAAGCTAATAGAATTTTTAGAAAACTCTGACTTTTTTGAAGCACCTGCTAGTACAAGATATCATGGGTCATGGAAAGGCGGATTACTAGAACATAGTATGAAAGTATATGAGATTTTAAAAACAAAAGTAGAGGATAATGATTCTACTAAAATTGTTGCATTGCTTCATGATATATGTAAAGTTAATTTTTATAAAACAGATTATAGAAATGCAAAAGTTAATGGAGTGTGGGAACAAGTACCATATTATACAATAGATGATACTATTCCATATGGGCATGGAGAAAAATCTGTAATGATGATAAGCGAGTTTATAAAATTGACACCAGAAGAAAAATATGCCATAAGATGGCACATGGGATTTACTGAAGCCAAAGAATTATATGGAACAATTAGTATGGCATATAAAAAATATCCGCTTGCTTTATATACGCACGAAGCAGACCTAGAGGCAACATATTTTTATAATACTTAAAAATCATTATGAAATTACTTATATTGTAATATATTATAAAATAGAGCATAGAATTTAAAGTATACGAGGAGTTTATATGAAAAAAAGAGACTGGAAATCAATTATAGCAAAATTTGTAATATTATCTTTTATATTACCTATATCATATATAATATATAGGATAATAGTATCGCCAACAGCTAATACAGAAAATATAGAAGGATTAAGAGTAAAAACAGATTATATATTAATGCTTTTGCAGTGTTTATTAGGTATAGTAGCTTTTTTTATGCCAAATATAATAACAAGAAAGACAAAAATAGTAATACCATCTAATATGTATATAGTGTATGTAGTGTTTTTGTATGCAGCAATATTTTTAGGAGAAATAGGAAACTTTTTCTATAGAATAATACATTGGGATACAATACTTCATATATGTAGCGGAGCAATGCTTGGAGCATTAGGATTTTCTTTTGTTAATATTTTAAATAAAAATGAGAAAGTACATGTAGAATTAGCACCTATTTTTGTTGCTTTATTTGCACTTGGCTTTGCAATAACATTAGGGGTATTATGGGAAATATATGAATTTACATTTGATGGATTACTTGGAGTAAACATGCAAAAATTTGCATTAGAAGATGGAACACAGCTAGTAGGTAGAGCAGCACTTGCAGATACAATGGAGGATCTAATAGTAGATTCAATAGGTGCATTTGCAATGTCACTGCTTGGATATATTTCATTAAAGTATAAAAAAGGATGGATAGAAAAATTGTTAATAAAGATAAAAAAATAAAAAAATTATTAATAAATAAAAAGTAGGATTTTGGATATTATTCCATGATCCTATTTTTTTATTCATACATGTCCAACTTAGTTAATATAATATATAAAAAATATAAGAACGATACAAAGAGGTATTATATGAAAACAAGTAAAAGGGTATTAAAAAAAGGAGAGAAAGGACAACTAAGTAATTTAAAAATAGGACAAAGAGCAAAGGTCCTTGGACTTCATTTGGACAAACCAGAGGTAAGGAGGCATTTATTAGATATGGGAATAACAAAAGGCACACAGATTTTAATAAAAAAAATAGCACCAATGGGAGATCCAGTAGATATTGAACTTAGAGGTTATGAGCTTTGTATCAGAAAAGAAGAGATGAAAAATATTGAAATTGAGGTGATAGAGTGAAGATAGCCTTAGTTGGTAACCAAAATTGTGGAAAAACTACACTTTTTAATCTACTTACAGGTACAAATCAAAAAATTGGTAATTGGCCAGGAGTAACAATAGAAAGAAAAGTTGGAATTATAAAAGACTTAGGAGATGAATTGGTTGACTTACCAGGTATATATTCTTTAAGTCCATATACAGTAGAGGAAGAAGTCTCAAGAAAATTTGTATTAGAAGAAAAACCTGATATGATAATAAACATAGTAGATAGTACATCAATAGAAAGAAGCCTATATCTTACTACTCAATTAATGGAGCTAAATATAAAAGTTATAATAGCACTTAACATGGCAGATAGATTAGAAAAAAAAGGCATACATATAAATGCAGAAAAATTAGCAAAAGAAATAGGAACAGATGTTGTAGTTATTTCTGCATTAAAAGAAATAGGTATAGATAATTTAAAAAGTATAATAAAAAGTAATAAAGAGAAAAAATTTATAAGTAAAGAAATATTTAAATCTGATATAGAAAATGAGATTTTAAAGATAGAAAGTCTATTTGGTATAAACAGATTTATAGCTATAAAAGTTTTAGAAAATGATAAGATGTATCAAAATTATCAGACAATAGAAGTAAAAAATAGTAGACAGAAACTAGAAGGAATGTACAAAATGAGCATAGAAGAAATAATAGCAAATGCAAGATATGATTATATAGTAGCTATAAAAAATAGAGTTATAACAATTAAACCTATAAATGAGACTATATCTGATAAATTAGATAAAATTTTCTTAAATAAGTTCGCTGCATTACCAATATTTGTTGTTATAATGTTTTTAGTATATTACCTTTCAGTTGGAGTTGTAGGAAGTTTTACAGTGGACTGGATTGAAGGAATAGTAAAAGAATTTGGAGAGCTTGTAAGAACATTTTTATTAAATATTGGAGCATCATCTTGGTCTCAAAGCTTGGTAGTCGATGGAATAATAGCGGGTGTTGGAGCGGTACTAGGGTTTGTGCCACAATTAATTATTTTGTTTTTATGCATATCAATATTAGAAACAACAGGATATATGTCAAGAGTTACATTTTTATTAGATAAATTATTCAAAAAATTTGGATTAAGTGGAGAAACTTTAGTTCCATTTATAGTAGGGCTTCGGATGCAGTGTTCCTGCGATAATGGCAACTAGAATAATAAAAGATAATAAAGAAAGAGACCTCTCCATAATGCTCACACCTTTTATTCCATGTAGTGCAAAATTACCAATAATAGCAATGTTTTCAGGTTATTTTTTTGCAGATAAATCAGGATTAGTATCTAGCTCGCTTTACTTTTTAGCAATTGCAATAATATTAATATCTGCAAAACTTATAAAAAAATTATTTATGAAGAATAGCCAAACAGCCTTTATATCAGAACTTCCAGAATATAAGTTTCCAAGCATAAAATATGTAGCAAGAGATGTAATAGATAAAGTTAAAGAATTTATAAAAAGGGCTGGAACAATTATACTATTTTGCTCAGTAATAATTTGGTTTTTATTATCATTCTCCTGGAAATTAGAATATGGAGTAGAAATAGAAAATAGCATACTAGCAAGTATTGGAAATGCAATTTCTTGGATATTCTATCCTATACTAGGAACATTTAGCTGGGAAGCGGCAGTATCTGCAATTCAAGGATTAGTTGCAAAAGAGCAAGTAATATCTTCAATGAGTATAATAGCAGGTTTAAGTGAAGGAATAGAAGAAGGCTCAAGAATATTTAAATCAGCAGCATTTAGCTTTTTTACACCAGCAAGCGCATATGCATATATGATATTTAATCTATTTAGTGCACCGTGTTTTGGAGCAATAGGAGCAATGAGAAGAGAATTTGGAAGCACTAAAAAAATGTTAAAAGCAATAATATTTCAAACAACACTTGCATGGTTTTTAGCAAGTATTGTATTTAATGTAGGAACATTTATAGAAAAATTGTAATTTGAGAAACGAATGGGGACAGACCCCTTTTGTTTCATTTATTCTCATAATTCAATTACACAACATGATTGCAATTTTACGAAACAAAATGGGTCTGTCCCCATTCGTTTCTCAAAGGAAAGTTTTTATGAATTTTATAGATTTAATAATTTTAATAATAGTATTCAGTATTTTAGGAAGAATTGTGTATTTTAATTTTATCAAAAAGGATATAAACATGTGTAAAAGATGCCCATATAATAATTGCAAAAAAATTAATAAAAGATAGACAGACCCTTTTTGTTTATTTTTTGCATACGATATTAATGAGGTGGTTTGATGACATATGAGGAAGTAGAAGAAATACTTCGGTTCCAAAAAGAATATTCCATACCCAAAACTCATGAATATAAGACAAAATAAGAGATATGCTGAGGTATTATATAATAGCTTTGCTGGAGAAGAGGGAGAACTTACTGCAGTTACACAATATATTTATGAACATATCGAATTAAAGAAATTTGAAAGTTTTAGCAAAATTTTACTTAGTATTGCAATAGAAGAAATGCAACATTTAGAATTAATAGGAAATTTAATTAGAAAACTTGGAGGTAAACCATATTATATTAATAAAGAAAAATGTTTTTGGAGCTCAAAAAATATAAAATATCATTTTAATAGTGTATTTGATATGTTAAATTACAATATTGAATCAGAAAAAAGGGCAATAGAAGGATATAGAGAAGCAATAAAAAATACTCAAAATAAAAGTATACAACAATTATTAGACAGAATTATTTTAGATGAACAAACACATCTTGAAATATTTAATAGATTAAGATAAATTGAAATTTGTAGAACAGGGAAAAAGGGGTCTGACCCCTTTTTCCCTGTTCTACAAATTTCAATTTATTCAGCTTTCTCAATAACTATATAAGCTCCTTTAATATAGATATTTACATCATCTTTTTCTTTTAAGTTTAATTTATTTCTAAAGTCAATTGGTAAAACTACTCTACCGAAGTTCATCTACTTTTCTAGTTACAATTCTTTCTTTCATTTCATCCCTCCTCATTTTTTAGAAATTCCTTGCAATTAAATCTAATAAATGTTCAAGTTCATCATTTTTATTATCAATTATAGTAATAGTAGTATCTGTAAATATATTTTTATTATCTTTAATATATTTTTCTGCTTTATTTCTTGTTAGAAACAAATGAGTATTATTATATTTATCTATAATTTTAAAAATAATATTATCATATTTAGATTTTGTATCAGTTTGTCGAGTTTTTTGTTCCCTCAAAAATATTGCTAAAGATTTTAAATAATCAAAGTCAGATTCTTTTATTTTTAAACTTTTGTCTAAATTAACTAAAGCATCTAAATAATTAATAATATGCTCCCATTCTTCATAATTAACATGAGGGTTTTGAGTAAGTTCTAATAACATTTTTCTTTCTTTTATGTACTTTTTATATTCAAACTTTGTTTCTTCTAATAAATTATTACTTCTTTTTAATAACTCTAATTTTCTATCATTTATTTCTAAAGTTTCCATTTAATCACATCCTATAAAAAATATATATGTATAAAGACGTTAATATTGTACATACTATTAATTATATTAACACTATAATTAATTTTAATACATAAGTATTAAAAAAACAATACTTTTTTATATGAATTTTAATCACTTTTTACGAATATATATAAATGATATACTTTGTCTGAGAGTATAATAAACAGTTTGCGAAAGCGGGGGTTATTTTGACTGTTATTAAAAAAGAAGATATATTAAAAGTAATTGGGAGCAAAATAAAAGAGGCAAGAGAAGATAAGGGATATACACAAGAATTTGTTGCAGAGAAAATAGATAAATCAGTAGATACATACAGAGGTATCGAAAATGGAAGAAGTGTAGGAAGCCTTCCAACATTGCTAAATATTTGTAATTTATTAGATATTACATTAGATGAAATTTTTTATGAATTATTAGATAAAAAAGAGGTAATATTAGACAAAAAATTATATGATGAATTTCAAAAGCTTAATATGGATGAAAAAGAGTTAGTAGAAGGAATGTTAAAACACATGAATGCAAAGAAAAATAAATGATAGAAACAAAAAGGGACAGACCCCAATCATTTCAAAATTCAGTTGAAACGATTGGGGTCTGTCCCTTTTTGTTTCATCTTATATCCAACTTTTATATTTCTTAATATATATTTTTTTAGCAAAGATAGCTACTATACAATATAGCACACTTACTCCTAAAATTACATTTAGATAATTTAGAGTTACAGGAACAAGCCCTATTGCTTTTCCTAAAATTGTATAAGGAACTAGTATTCCTATAATACTTAATAAAATTGAAGAAACATATACTGCTTTATTTGCATTACTTTGTACAAACGGAATTTTTGCTGTTCTAATTATATGCATTCCCATAAGGTTTGAAACTATACTATAACTAAACCATACTGTTTGAAAAACAGCAGCTTCTCTAAGTCCAAATATAAACCAAAGTGATGCAAATACCATCATGTCAAACATTGAACTAAGTGGTCCCATAAATAACATAAAATGCTTTAAATCATTAATATCGAATTTTTTAGGATGTTCAATATATTCTTTATCTACATTATCAAAAGGTATAGTCATTTGACCAAAATCATAAAGTAAACTTTCAACTAGCAATTGAATAGGAGTTTCTGGCAAAAATGGTAACAAAACACTTGCAATAATAACTGATACAACTTCACCAAAGTTAAAGCTAACAGCCATTTTTATATATTTCATAAGGTTTGCAAAAGTACGTCTTCCGCTCAGTTACACCTTCTAGTAAAACATTTAAATCTTTTTCTAAAAGTATTATGTCTGCAGTTTCCTTAGCAATATCCACTGCGGTATCTACTGAAACACCAACATCTGAATTTGTAAGTGATGGAGCATCATTTATACCATCACCCATATAACCAACAACATTACCAGCTTCTTTAAGAAGCCTTACAATTCTTGCTTTTTGAATCGGAGATAACTTAACAAAAACATTTGATTTTTTGAGCAACCTAAGAACACCAATATCTGCAAGTTTATCTATTTGTGAACCAGTTATAATTTTTTTAGTATTAATATTCACTTTTTTACAAATACATTTTGTAACTGCTGCATTGTCTCCAGTTAAAACAATAACTCTAATACCAGCTTTATTTAATTTTTCTATCGCAAGTTTTGCACTTTCTTTTGGAGGATCTAAAAAGCCAATAAATCCAATTAAAGACATTTGGGTTTCATCCTCAACACTAAATGATTTTATATTATCAATATTTTTCTTTTGACATACTGCAACAACTCTTAACCCATCTTCATTTAAATTATTTGTAATCTTCTTAACATTTTCTTTTATCTCTTTAGTAAATGGCAAAATTTCGTTATTATAATCTATAGTAGTACAAATATTTAAAATTTCTTCAACTGCTCCTTTTGTAATTAAAAGTTTTTCTCCGTCTTTTTCAACTACAACAGAAAGTCTTCTTCTACTAAAATCAAAAGGTATTTCGTCTACTTTTTTATATTCATCTTTCAAACTATCTATGTTATTTTTCTCAGCCCTAGCAATAACTGCTTCATCAATATTACCTTTTAATCCAGTTTGGAAATATGAATTTAAAAATGAATGTTTTAAAACTCTTAGGTCTTCATTACCATATACATCAAGATATTTTTCCAAGACTATATTATCCTCTGTAAGAGTTCCTGTTTTATCTGTACATAAAATATTCATAGCACCAAAGTTTTGGATAGAATCTAGTTTTTTTACTATGGTTTTTTTCTTAGACATCCTAACTGCACCTTTAGATAAACAAGAAGATAAAATAACAGGAAGCAAAAGTGGTGTAATAGTAATTGCAATTGCAACAGCAAAGGTAAATGCAAGTACAGTATCATGCTTTTGATAGTTAAAAATAAATACTAAAGGAATTAAAATCATCATAAACCTTATTAGCAATTTACTAATATTTTCAATTCCCTTTTGAAAACTTGTTTTAGGTTTTCCTTGTGTTAAAGTATGTGCAACTTTTCCAAAATAAGTATTATCACCTGTTTTGATAACTACAGCTTTTGCACTTCCACTAATAACGTTTGTTCCCATAAAACAAATTGTATCTAAATCAGTTATACTTTCAATTTCATCAATTGAATTAAGTTCTGTATCTGTAGATTTTTTTACAGCATCTGATTCACCAGTAATTGAAGATTGACCAACATATAAATCTTTAGATTCAATTACACGAATATCTGCTGGTATCATATCTCCTGCAGAAAGAACTACTATATCACCTACAGTAACTTCTTTTAATGGAATTTTAATTTCTTTTCCATTTCTTATAACTGTACTAGTTGTTTCAACAAGCTCTTTTAATTTCTCTGCAGCATTATTGGAACGAAATTCTTCTATAAACTCAAGTAAAGTACTAACAACAATTAAAAGCAATATTACAATAATATTTGCAGGACTTGGGTGTTCAGGAAGTATTATATCTGTATAGATTAATATAAAACTAATTCCAAGTAAAATACTATTGAAAGGACTAAATAAACTCGAAAAAAAATAGTTATACCATTTTTTAGGTTTAGCTTGTTTAATTTGATTCAATCCATAATTTTTTAAGTTTTCTTGAGCTTTTTTAAGTGTTAAACCGTTATCTGACACATTGTGTTTCTTTTTAAATTCATCAGAATTTAAGATACAATCTTCGCCATAAAAGCTTTTAACATCAATATCATCTTTTTTTATGTTTGTCATATGTATACCTTCTTTCGTTTTATATAGTAAAAGTATATCACTAAATTAAAAAAATAAACAGTATTATATAAAAAATTGTAATTTGTTGTTTAGAGATTAGAGATTAGAGGTTGGAGATTAGAATTTAAAGATGTAGGGACGGCAATCTGCCGTCCGAAAAATACGAAATTTATTGCAAACGTTGTAGGGGCGATTTTAATCGCCCGCTCTTCAAAGGCATTTCTAATTATTAAATTAAATATAAAATATGAATTTTGAAAATAATGTCCTCCAAGGCATACGCGGGTATTCCCCCGCCTCAATGGGCTGTCGGACCATTATTTGTCAAAATTAATATTTTTATATTTAAACCTTTTAATGAAAATTAAAATTTTCATTAAATTAGTGAATTTTATTTTCAATTTTAATGTAATATCTAAAACTGTATTTGTACATACACGCATCTCACTTCCCACATCTCACTTCTCATTCAAATTACAATTTATATTAATAAAATAAAAAAAACAGCATATTAAAAATGCTGTTTTGTTAATGTATAAATTATCTTATATCTTCTTTTGGCTCAATATTATTTTCTAATAATTCAGGTTTTTTCATATATCTATAGAATGATTTTAGAGCATTTGCATAATAAAAACCATCACATATTCTTTCATCTGCAACCCATGCAAGTGAAATTGTTTTTTCTTGAACAATGTTATCATCCTCATAAATATAAGCTTTTTTCTTTTTGCCCATTGCTAAAAATACACCCGTTGTTCCAAAATTATATATATGATGATAAATTGCATCTATTCCTAAAGAACCAACATTTGTTAAAAAAGCACTTGTATGGAAAGGGCTTGCCTCAATTATAGCTTTTGGCATCATTCCATGTTTATCTAAAAACATAAGAGTGTTTACTACCAGTTTAAATAACCAACTTGGAATTGGTGATAAAAATTTTGCAAGTTTATCTGTGTTATTTTCTGCTGCAATATCTTTATTTTTTGCAATAGTAGCATCTAATTTTTCTTTTACCTCGAAGATGTTTTCAGAACCTGTAAAATGAATTTTTAAAGTAGTTTCTTCTATTTCTTCACTCATTTCTTTTTTTATTGCAAGAGAAATAGTAATACCATGTCTTGCATATGTTCTTCCATCTATTACAAATCTATTTAAAGCAGGCTTTTCTGCAAGTAACCTTACTAATGCTGCATATATTATATTCATATAGGAAATTCTAATTCCTTCTTTTTCTTTTTTATCAATATATTCATCTAATGTTTTAAGTGGCAAATCCTGAGTATAATATACATGTGCGTCACTTCTTTCTTTCATTACATGTGGTATAACCCTAAAAAAAGGTCCAAGTGACTTAATTTTTCTTCCGTCTGATCTTAATCCAAACATAATTCATCTCCCCTATAAAGCATATTATACAATAGAAATAATATACATTGCAAGAAAAATGTCAAAATTTTGTGAAAGTATTGACAAATGACAGCGTGTCACATATAATATATGACATGGTGTCATTTTATTAAAAATGGGGGTGCTAAAATGCCATCAGAAACATTTTTTAAATTACCTCAAGATAAAAGAGAGAAAATTTTAACTTGTGCAAAACAAGAGTTTACTAGGGCAACCTTGCAAGAAGCATCAATAAAAAACATAGTGGAAACAGCAGGAATTGCAAGAGGAAGTTTTTATCAATATTTTGATAGTAAAGAAGATTTGCTTCAATATTTGTTAGAGGAACATATAGAAAAAATAAATAATAGTATAGAAAGATCAATAAAAAAGACAAATGGAGATATATTTGAAGCATTTATATGTATTTATGATTACATGGTAAATGAATGTATGAATAAAAATGAGGTTCAATTCTTTAAAAAAATATTTGAAGAAATAAAAACTGCAGAGGATGACTTTTTTGTAATAGATTTAAAAAAACATAAACCTAAAACTATGGAAGAATATTATGATTTAATTGATAAATCAAATTTAAAAATAGAAGGAAAAGAGGATTTTAAACTTTTAATTAGAATATTGCAAGCAGTAACTAAAAAAGCAATTGTTTCTAATTTTAAATATAAATCTAAAAAGCAAGCAAAGTTAGATTACTTAAAACAGTTAGATTACATTAAATATGGTATTATAAAACCAAAATAAGGAGGAAATAATGTTTAAGATTTTAAAAAACTTAAAAAAAACTTGGGTTTCAGTAGTAATAATAATACTATTATTATGTCTTCAAGCATGGGCTGATTTAACACTACCTGACTATACTTCCAAAATTGTAAATACAGGAATTCAAGCAGGCGGGATAGAATATGTTGCGCCTGAAGTAATTAGAAAATCTCAAATGGATAATTTATTAATATTTACAGAAGATGATGAAGAAATATTAAGTAATTATACATTAATATCAAAAAGTAATTTACAAGGTGAAGAATACGAAAAAATAAAAGAAGAATATCCAGAGATTGAAAATCAAGATCTATATGAATTAAATAAATTAAACAATAGTGAAAAAGAAAGATTAGATGAAATTATAACAAAACCATTTATGACATTATATTTTATAGAAAATGAACAAACAGCAAATGCATTAAAAGAAAAAATAATTGAAAATGCTGTAGGGGTAGGCGTCCCAGGCAACCTGCAAATAATACAGCAAATGCCTTTAATAGATATAATAAAATCAATGCCAGAAGAACAATTATCTGGTTTAAAGGCTGAAATTAATAAGCAATTAGACCAAAGTATGGGAACAGTTTTAGACCAAGCAGCAGTTCAAGCAACAAAGGCAGAGTATATAGCAATTGGAGTAAATACAGATAAAGTACAAAATAATTATATACTAAAAGTAGGACTTCAAATGATTGGAATAGCATTAATTAGTATGACATCAGCAGTTATAATTATGCTTTTATCTTCAAGAGTTGCAGCAAATTTAGGCAAAACTTTAAGGGATAAAGTATTCAAAAAAGTCCTAACATTTACAAGAAAAGAATTTAATGAATTTTCTACCGCATCTCTAATTACTCGTAGCACTAATGACATACAACAAATACAAATGTTACTAACAATGCTATTTAGAGTTGTAGTATATGCACCAATAATTGGTATAGGTGGTTTTTTAAGAGTTTTAGCACATAGCAATAATTCAATGGCATGGATTATAGGACTTGCAATTGCATGTGTAATAATAATTGTATTAGTACTATTTATTGTAGCAATGCCTAAATTTAAGAAACTACAAGACTTAATAGATAAGTTAAACTTAGTCTCAAGAGAAATATTAACAGGACTTCCTGTAATAAGAGCATTTAACACAGAAAAAAGAGAAGAAAAAAGATTTGATGACGCAAACAAAGACCTTATGAAAGCAAATATATTTGTAAACAGAGCAATGAGCATTATGATGCCAGCCTTAATGTTTGTAATGAATGGAATTATGCTTTTGATAATATGGGTAGGACGGACACAAAGTAGACCAAGGAATTATGCAAGTTGGAGATATGATGGCATTTATACAATATACAATGCAAATAGTAATTTCTTTCTTGATGATATCTATAATTTCTATAATGCTTCCTCGTGCTTCTGTATCTGCAAGACGTATTAATGAAGTATTAGAAACAGAAGCTTCTATAAAAGATAAAGAGGAAACAAAGAAATTTGTAGAAGATAAAAAAGGATATGTTGAATTTAAAAATGTTTCATTTAGATATCCAGATGCTGATACAGAAATATTAGAAGATATTGATTTTACTGCAAAACCTGGAGAAACAACTGCAATAATTGGTAGTACAGGAAGCGGTAAATCTACTGTTGTAAATTTAATACCACGTTTTTATGATGTAACAGGAGGAGAATTGTTAATAGATGGTGTTAATGTAAAAGATGTACCTCAAAAAGAATTAAGAAAGAGAATAGGATTTGTACCTCAAAAGGGTGTGCTATTTTCGGGAACTATAGAGTCAAATATAAAATATGGAGATGCATCTATGTCAGATGAGCAAATGAAAAAAGCCGCAGAAATTGCACAAGCAACAGATTTTATAGAAAGAAAAGAAAAACAATTTAAATCAGAAATAGCTCAGGGAGGAAATAACGTATCTGGAGGACAAAAACAACGTTTATCAATAGCAAGGGCTTTAGCAATAGACCCAGAAATAATAGTGTTTGATGATAGTTTCTCAGCATTAGATTTTAAAACTGATAGCAAATTAAGAGAAGAACTTGCAAAACAAACAAAAGGAAAGACGATAATAATAGTTGCACAAAGAATTAGTACAATTTTAAATGCAGATCAAATTATAGTATTGAATGAAGGAAAAATGGTAGGAAAAGGAACACATGAAGAATTGTTAAAAAATTGTGAGGAATACAGAGAAATTGCAGAATCACAATTATCTAAGGAAGAACTAGAAGGAGGTGCAAATTAATATGCCAGGACCAATGGGAAAAAATAACGGAGCACCTGCACAAAAACCAAAGAATTTTAAAAAGACTACAAAAAAGTTAATAAAAAATTATTTATCAAAATATAAATTTGCAATATTCGTTGTAATAATATTTGCAATAGGTAGTACTATCTTTAATATAGTTGGACCTAAAATTCTAGGCAATGCAACAACAGAAATATTCAATGGTATAGTTGGAAAACTGTCTGGAGGAACAGGTATAGACTTTGGGAAAGTTGCAAGCATTTTGTTTACATTACTTGGTTTTTATATAGTAAGTGCAATATTTTCTTTAATACAAGGATTCACGATGACATCAGTTGCACAAAAATTAACATATAAAATACGTAACGACATAGCAGCAAAATTAAATAAATTACCAATGAAATATTTTGATAAGAAAACTAATGGAGAGGTTTTATCTATTATAACAAACGATATTGATACTCTTTCTCAAAACCTTAACCAAAGTATTACAGAAATAATAACAGCTGTATGCACAATAATTGGTATTATTATAATGATGTTATCAATTAGTGTTACAATGACAATTATTTCATTTGTAATATTACCAATATCAGCAATTATTGTAAAAATAATTGTAGGAAAATCACAAAAATATTTCCAGAGGCAACAAGAATATTTAGGGCATGTAAATGGTCAAGTTGAAGAAATATATGGAGGACACACTATTGTAAAAGCATTTAATGGAGAAGAGGCAGCAATAGAAAACTTTACAAAAGCAAATAACGAATTATATAAATCTGGTTGGAAATCTCAATTCTTATCTGGTTTAATGCACCCATTAATGAACTTTATAGGAAATGTAGGATATGTTGCTGTTTCTGTAGTAGGAGGGTACTTAGCTATCCAAGGGAAAATTACAGTAGGTAATATACAAAGTTTTATACAATACAATAAAAGATTTACTCAACCAATTACTCAAGTTGCACAAGTATCAGGTATGTTACAAGCAATGGTTGCAGCTGCAGAAAGAGTATTTGAATTTTTAGAGGAAGAAGAAGAAGTAAAAGATCCAGAAACTAGCATAGATACTTCTACAATAAAAGGAAATGTAGAATTTAAAGATGTAGAGTTTGGGTATGATGAAGATAAAATAATTATAAATGACTTTAACGCTAAAGTTAAAGAAGGACAGAAAATTGCAATAGTTGGTCCAACAGGAGCAGGAAAGACAACTATGGTAAAACTACTTATGAGATTTTATGATGTAAACAGCGGAGCAATTTTAGTAGATGGGCACAACATAAAAGACTTTAAACGTGCCGATTTAAGAAAAATGTTTGGAATGGTACTTCAAGACACATGGCTGTTTGGAGGAACAGTAAAAGACAATATAAGATACGGAAGACCAGACGCAACTGATACAGAAGTTATAGAAGCGGCAAAAGCAGCTCATGTACATCATTTTATAAAAACCTTGCCTAATGGATATAATTCAGTATTAAATGAGGAATCGAGCAATGTATCTGCAGGGCAAAAACAGCTACTTACAATAGCAAGAGTAATACTTGCAAACCCTAAAATTTTAATATTGGATGAAGCAACATCAAGTATAGATACAAGAACAGAAATACAAATTCAATCTGCAATGGATAACTTAATGAAAGGAAGAACAAGTTTTATTATTGCACATAGATTGTCAACTATAAAAAATGCAGACTTAATACTTGTAATGGACCATGGAGATATAGTAGAACAAGGAACACACGAAGAGTTACTTGCAAAACAAGGATTCTATGCAGATTTATATAACAGCCAATTCGACGTAGAAGAAGCAGGATAAAATATTTAAAAATTAAGCATATGACAGACAGGGGGATATGCTTAATTTTTTATTACCATATTGACAAACAAACAAATATTTGATATAAAATATTAGGGAGTGGTTAAAAGAAAACAATAATAGTAAAAAAACAACTAGTAAATATAAGCCAGCTAAATGATGAGGAATATATATCTTTAACGGATATTGCAAGATATAAAAACACAGAAAATCCAAAAGGGGTAGTGCAAAATTGGTTAAGGAATAGAAACACTATAGAATTTTTAGGAATTTGGGAGATGATACATAATACAAATTTTAAAGGCATCGAATTCGAGGCGTTTAAAAAGCAAGCAGGACTAAATAGCTTTACACTAGCTCCACAAAAATGGATAGAAGTAACAAATGCATTAGGGATAGTATCTAAGTCTGGCAAAGGTGGAGGAACATATGCACATAGGGATATTGCTTTTGAATTTGCCTCATGGATTTCTGTAGAGTTTAAAATATATTTAATACAGGAATTTGAAAAATTTAAAGAAAATGAACAAAGAGAAATAGGTTGGAGTGCAAAAAGAGAATTAAGCAAAATTAATTATATAATACATACAGATGCAATAAAAAATAATTTAATACCTAAAGAATTAACTAGCAAGCAAGTAAATTTAGTATATGCAGAAGAAGCTGATGTGCTAAATATGGCTTTATTTGGAATGACAGCAAAAGAATGGAGAGAAAGGAATCCTAATAAAAAGGGTAATTTAAGAGATTACGCAAATATAAATGAACTAATATGTTTAGCAAATTTAGAAAATACAAATTCAATATTTATAAATGAAGGAATGAGGCAATCTGATAGATTATATAAATTAAATCAAATAGCAATATCACAAATGAAAATATTAACTAAATATAATAATAAAAATTTATTAAAATAAATAAAAGGAAGCAAGCAATTTATTGATAATTGCTTGCTTTTATGATAGTATAAGAAAAAAAGTAGGAGATGAGTTTATGATAGCAACAACTAAAATAGTTCCAAGATATGCAGAAACAGATCAAATGGGAATAGTACATCATTCTGTTTATGCAATTTGGTATGAACTAGCAAGGACGGAATATTTTAATAGCGTAGGGATAAGGTATGATGAAATTGAAAAAATGGGTATAATGACACCATTAGTGGAATTGAACTGTAAATATAAAATGCCAGCATACTATAATCAAGAGGTTGAAGTAAGAACTAAAATGCTTGAATTAACCCCTGTAAAATTTATTTTAGAATATGATATTTATAATAAAGAAAACAAATTAATTAATATAGGTAAAACAACATTAGCTTGGGCAGATTCTAAAACTTTTAGAGTTATAAATATTAAAAAATTATATCCAGAAATATATAAAAAGCTAGAAAATCTGGTTGAAAACAAAATGTAACAAAAAAGAAATATAATTTTACATATTTTTCTATTGATATTTACAGCTGTATCGGGAGCAGAATTAACATTAAAGGATATTACTTTACAATTTGCCCCAAAATATGGTGTACAAGCATTTGATGGATCTGTTATATTAGACGGAGTAGAAATAAAGGGATGTACTTACGGAGCAGTTCTTGTAAATGGAGGTACAGTTACTGTAAAAGATTTAATTCTTGGATATAACGGAGAGGGTGCTAATAATGGTATCGAGTTGGATAAAGGAAGTGCTCAAGGAAATCCTAAATTAATTATGGATGGAACTTTTATTACATACGAAAAAGAAAATGCTGTTCGTGTTGCAAGTAATAGTAATGTTACAACATTCGAAATAGAAAACACAGAAAACACAGTAAACAAAGTATTTGTAGCTGATAAAAATGTAGTTTTAACAGATGCAAATGATAATATAATTTCTGAAAGTTCTATAGATAAAGATGGAGTTACAGCAACAACTGATGAGGCAGAAAAAGTAGTTTTAACAATAGTAGCTGCTGATTCTACAAAATCAATTGTAGTTGACAAAGATTCAGTTATCACAGAAGAAACTGTAAAAAATAATGTTTCTTTAGCTGAAGATCAAACTATAGATGGTTTCTATGCAGATAGTGCATATGAAACAGCATTTGATTTTTCAAAAGCTATTAGTGCTAATACAACTATATATGTTAAAGTAGCTTTAGTAGACGATACTGACGATGTAACACCTCCAACAGATGATACAACTGATCCTTCAGAAGAAGAGGAAGTAGTACCATCAGAAGAAGTAGAAGGTGAAAAAGACGAAACACCAAAAACTGGTGTAGTAAGCTTTGCAGGTGTAGCTATTGCAATTTTAGCAATAGGAACAGTATCTTTAGTAGCTTTAAAAAGAAAAGATGCTTAAAGTTTAGCAAAAATAAAATTAAGGATAGACATTTAGTCTATCCTTTGTTAATATATATTTAAAATATGATTATGGAGATTAAAAAATGGCAAAGCATTATAGAATTGAGAAAAAGAAAAAACATAAACTTATTTATATAATTTTAATTATTCTAATAATATTGGCAACTATACATCTAGTAAAGTATTTTTATGATATGTACAAAGCTAATAGAACATCTAATATATTAGATACAATAGAAATAAATGAAAACCAAATATCAGACCAAGTTACTGAAAGAATGCTTCAGGTAAAAACTTTGAAAGAAACAAATTCTGATATTGTAGGCTGGCTAGAAATAGAGGATACTAAAATAAATTATCCGGTCCTTCAAGGAGAGGATAATGACTTTTATATGACACATGATTATAAAAAAGAATATACAAAGGAAGGCTCTTTATTTTTAGATAAAGATTATGATTGGAATTTGCCAAGTTCCAACTTATTAATATATGGACACAATAACATAGGAAGCACAGAAATGTTTGCAGACCTATTAAAGTATAAAGAAGAAACTTACTATAAAGAACACCCTAGTATTAGATTTACAACAGAAAATGAAGATGCAGAATATGAAATCATAGCAGTTTTTGAATCAAGGGTATATTATAAATCAGAAAAAAATGTATTTAGATATTATTATTTTATTAATGCAGAAAACGAAGAAGAATATTACGAATTTGTAAGTAATGCTAAAGAAGCATCTTTATATGATACTGGAAAAACAGCAGAATATGGAGATCAGTTAATGACGCTATCTACTTGTGCATATCACACAGAAGATGGAAGATTTGCAGTAGTAGCAAAAAAAGTAGAAAAATAGATATTTGTCAAAAATGTCAAAACAGGGAAAAAGGGGTCAGACCCCATTTTCCCTGTTTTAAATTTTAAAATTGAAAGAGGTTGAAAAAATATATATCATATAGTATAATTGTCACGTTATATATTGGAGGAAAAACAAATGATTAATTTTTTAAAAGGTATTATAGTAGGAATTGGTGGAATTGCACCAGGCCTTAGTGGGAGTGTACTGTTAGTTATATTTGGGTTATATCAAAAAACAATAAAAGCAATAGGAACTTTATTTAAAGATTTAAAAAAGAATTTAATGTTTTTGGTACCGTTATTTTTGGGATTTGGAGTAGGGGTATTATTATTTAGTAAGATTGTAGATTACCTATTAAATAATTACGAAATGTATACAAGATTTGCCTTTTTAGGACTAGTTTTAGGAACAATCCCTCTTTTTTATAAAGAAGTAAAAAAGGAAGGATTTAAAAATAAATATTATATTTTAGTTGTTATAGCAGCAGCATTTGGTTTTACATTGTTTTATTTAAATAAAAATCTATTTCCAACTGTTACAAATCCTAATTTATTTCAATCAGCATTATTAGGTTTTGCTGTTGCAGGATCTTCAATTGTACCAGGTGTGGATAGTGCAGTAATATTATCTTCACTAGGATTATATGAGTTGTATGTTAGTTCTCTTGCAAACTTTGATTTAAAAGTATTGATTCCAGCAGGATTTGGATTAGTAATAGGAGTATTAGTTATATCATTTATAATAAATCAATTAATAAAAAGATATTATACAGCAACTTTTTCAATTATATTTGGTTTATTTTTGTCAATTATTCCAAATGTTTTGAATTCAAGTTGTATAATTGGGTTAAACATTAATTCACTAATAGCAATTATAATAATGATAATAGGATTTGGAGTTTCTTATTTCTTAGGTGATATTAATGGAAACAAAGAAAAGTTAAAAAAGATGTCTAATAAGTTGAAAAGTAAAATTAAAAATTCAGATAATGTAGATGAAGTAAATTAATTTATATAGGGGCATACTGATATGCCTCTTTTGTTAAAAATTGCAAATATTTGTAAATAAGGACAGATTATCATTTGGGAGGAAAATATAATAATGGATAATAAAAGAGTGCTTGTAGGTATGAGCGGCGGGGTAGATAGCTCAGCAGCAGCATTAATTTTAAAAGAAAAAGGATATGAAATAATTGGTGTAACAATGGATTTATATTCTGAAGGAAACGATAATAACAGTGCAAGTATAGATGCAAAAAAAATTTGCGAAGCTATAGGAATTCCACATATTGAGTATAATTTAAGAAAAGAGTTTAAATGTAAAGTAATAGATAACTTTATAAAAGAATATTCTAATCAAAGAACACCAAATCCATGTATTGAATGCAATAAATATTTAAAATTTGGTTTAATGTATGAAAAAGCAAAGGAACTTAATTGCAATTATATAGCTACAGGTCATTATGCAAGAATAGAATATTCAGAAAAATATAAAAGACATGTTTTAAAAAAATCTAGTAATATATTAAAAGACCAAAGTTATGTTTTATATAGAATACCTAAAGAAATATTAGATAAAATTATTTTTCCATTAGGCGAAATG
>CALXNI010000031.1 GCA_944389715.1 uncultured Clostridia bacterium
ATGTCTTTCATATGAAAACACAATCCTTTAAATCTTTTAATATTTTATCATATAACATTATATAAAGAAAAGAGTTTTTTTAAATTATTTTATACTCTGCTTAACTAGTGTTATTGTTCAGACCAAATTTTAAATAGTAGAGAAAATGTAGGGGCGATTTTAATCGCCCGCTCTCCAAAGAAATTACTAAAATATGAATTATAATCTGTTAAAAACATAAATTTATTCAGCTCCTCGGCTCAATACGTGTTTTAGCAATTCTAGCGTTAAATTGAACGAGCCTCTCGGTTCCCGCTTCCTCCTTCAATTTTCCTTAAGAATTGCACAAACACTCCAATCACATTCGTCGCTTCATAAATTGATGTGTTTTAACAGATTTATAATATTTTGCATTTCAAATTACAAATTATAATTTTAGTCTGAATATTAACCACTAGTTAAGCAGAGTATAAAAATAATTTAAAAAACTCTTTTCTTTATATAATGTTATATGATAAAATATTAAAAGATTTAAAGGAGTGTGTTTTCATATGAAAGACATAGCATATAAAAGGATATTACTAAAGTTAAGTGGAGAGGCATTAGCAGGAGAGAAGAAAACAGGAGTAGATGGTGCAACAGTGGCAAAAATATGTGATAAAATAAAAGAAGTAGTAGACATGGGAGTTGAGGTATCAATAGTAGTAGGAGGAGGAAATTTTTGGAGAGGTAGAGATGGACATGAAATGGAAAGAACAACTTCAGACTATATGGGAATGCTTGCAACAACAATTAATGGTTTAGCATTACAAGATGCACTAGAGGCAAGGGGTATATTTACAAGACTTCAAACAGCCATAGAAATGAGAGAAATTGCAGAGCCATATATAAAAAGAAAAGCAATAAAACATTTAGAAAGAGGAAGAGTTGTTATATTTGCTTGTGGAACTGGTAATCCATATTTTTCAACAGACACAGGTGCAGCTTTAAGAGCCGCAGAAACTGATTCAGAAGTAATTTTGCTTGCAAAAACTATAGATGGAGTATACTCAGCAGATCCAAAAAAAGATCCTAATGCAGTAAAGTATGATGAAATTACATATTTAGATATATTAAATAAAGACCTAAAAGTTATGGATTCAACAGCAACATCTTTATGTAGAGACAACAAGATACCACTTGTAGTATTTGGAATAGATGACCCAGAAAATATTGTTAGAATAATAAAAGGCGAAAAAATAGGAACACTAGTAAAATAAATGAAAAACAGCATCTTGCACATTTTAAATAAATCGCAAAATCCTCAATGTACAATTGTACACCTCCGGTTTTGCTCATTATTTAAAATGCACAATCTACTATTTTTGATTTATTTTAAAAATTAAACTATAAAATAAAAGGAGAGATTAAATTATGGATTTTAAACAAAAAAAAAAAAAAATGGAAAAAACAATAAGCGTTTTACAAGAAAATTTTGCAGAAGTAAGGGCAGGTAGAGCAAACCCTGCAATACTAAATAAAATAAAGGTAGACTATTATGGAACACCAACACCAATAAATCAAGTAGCAGGAATTTCAGTTCCAGAAGCAAGATTAATAGTTATACAACCATGGGATGCAAGTTTATTAAAAGAAATAGAAAAAGAAATAATAAAAGCAGAAATTGGCATTAATCCAAACAATGATGGAAAGGTTATAAGACTTGCTTTTCCAGAATTAACAGAAGAAAGAAGAAAAGAATTAGTAAAAGAAATTAAAAAAACGGCAGAGGATGCAAAAGTATCAATTCGTTCAGTAAGAAGAGAAGGTATTGATGAAGCAAAAAAATTGCAAAAAGATAATCAAATGACAGAAGATGAATTAAAATCAGCAGAAGACCAAATCCAAAAAATAACTGATGCAAAAGTAGCAGAAGTAGATAAAATCTTAGCAGAAAAAGAAAAAGAAATAATGAGTGTATAGTGAGAATAGAATATGAAAAATTTAACTAAGAAACAAAAAATAATAATAAGTATTTAGATAATGTCTGTAGCAATTATAGTTTTGGGAATAGCAATATTTGGATTAATAAAAACTATAAACAAACAAAAAACTGCTGAAACGGCAATGATTCAAGAGGAAACAGAAAATTTGCAAGAACAACAGAATGTGGTAGACAATAGCGAGGCAAATATAGAAGATTTAGTAGATGAAGAGCAACAAAAGAACCAAGCTGAGAACACCACAAAACAAGAAAAAAACAATAGTTCAACAAGTAGCAGTGGATATAAATATTACATAAAAGTAAATTATGGAGCAAATACTGTTACAATTTATACAAAGGACTCAAATGGTAAATATACTGTACCTTATAAGGCAATGGTGTGCTCAACAGGAACGGCAACTCCAACATCTGGAGTATATACTATTAAAGGAAGATGGCGCTGGCTAGGACTAATTGGTGGAGTATATGGGCAATATAGTACTCAAATTGTTGGAAATATATTATTCCATTCAGTGCCATATTTAGATAAATCTCAAGATTCTTTAGAATATTGGGAATACGATAAATTGCGGAACATCTTGTTCTGCTGGTTGTATTAGATTAACTGTAAGTGATGCTTTGTGGATTTATAATAATATACCAAGAGGAACATCTGTAGAGTTTTATTCATCAAGTAATCCAGGACCACTTCGGAAAACCATCAGCACAAAAAATTTCAAGCAATAAAACTTGTAGAAACTGGGATCCAACAGATCCAAGCAGCGAAAATCCATGGCGTACATATAATAAAACTCAAAATACTACAAATAAAGAAAGTGAACAAGATAAAAGTGATGGTGGAGATAAAAAACCATCTAGCAACGTAACAGAAAATAAAGTAACAAATAATAATACAGTAGGTAATAATGTAACTGGGAACAATAACGTGACCGGAAACAATGTGGCCGGTAACAATGTAACAGGCAACAATGTAACTGGAAATAATGTAACAGGCAACAATGTAACCGGTAATAATGAAGCAGGAAATACATCAACAGAAAACGATCTGATGTTAAATAATACAATATGAACAATATAATAAAAACTAAATTAAAAGCTTTTTGAAGTTTATTTTCAAAAAGCTTTTTTTGCAATTTAATGTAGAAACATGCAGACTAAAAACAATTGACATTAGTTAATTAATGTAATATAAATAGAATATATTTAATCTAAAAAATAATTACAGTTCTTGTAATTATTATTTCCAAAATATTGAAATTAAAAATTAATAGTGGTATAATAAAGGAGGTGAACCTTTTTTTTTTTTTTTTCACAATTTTATGGAATTATTGTATCAATATATTTTAATGATAATGATAAGCACAACTTACCACACATACATGTTAGATACAATGAATATAAAGCAACATATAATTTTGAAGCAAATATATTAAATGGAAATTTACCAACTAAACAAACTAAGCTAATTGAAGCTTGGATAATAATACATAAAGAAGAACTTGAAACTTTATGGAAGTTAATGGAAGAAGAAGGTCGAATATTTAAAATAAAGCCATTATAAAGGGGGAAAAGCTATGGGATTAACACCAGACATAATTGAAGTTAGAGCATTAGATGGATATAATTTATATCTTAAATTTAAAAATGGTGAAGAAAAAATATTTAACATGACAGAACATGTAGACAAAATTAAATATTTTTATAGATTAAAAAATAAAGATTATTTTAAAAGAGTAACACCAAGAGGAGATACTATAGAATGGGAAAATGGAGAAGATGTAGCTCCAGAAAATTTATATAACAAAAGTGTATTTATTAATGAATATAATGGGAATTTAGATTAAATCAAAAGCTTTTTGAAATTTATTTTCAAAAAGCTTTCATTTTTTTTATATATTATGATAGAATAGTAACAGAAATTTATAATGAAAGGCGAGCTCAAATGGAAGAGATTGATAAAAATAATTTACCAAAGCATATAGCAATAATTATGGATGGTAACAGAAGATGGGCAAAGTCGAAAGGACTTGCAACTAGAGATGGACATAAGGCAGGAGCTGATGCTCTAGAGAATATTTCGAAATTTTGTAATGATATTGGAATAAAATATCTAACAGTATATGCTTTTTCAACAGAAAACTGGAAAAGAAGCAAAGAAGAGATATCTGCTTTAATGGCAATATTAAGAATGTACTTGGACTCATTTTTAAAAGAAAAGAACAAACAAAATATAAGAATAAGATTATTAGGCGATATATCAGAATTGTCAAAAGGATTACAAAAGTCAATTGAAAAAGCAATAGAGGAAACAAAAAATAATACTGGACTTACATTAAATATTGCATTTAATTATGGAGGAAGGCCAGAACTTGTAAGAGCAATGAAAAACATTGCAAAAGAGATTAAAGAAGGGAAAATAGATATAGATGATATAAATGAAGATTTAATATCTAATCATTTATATACGGCAGGACAGCCAGATCCAGATTTATTAATTAGAACAAGCCATGAACTCCGAACAAGCAATTTTTTACCTTGGCAATTAGTTTATACAGAATTTTATTTTCCAGAAAAACATTGGCCGGAATTTACTAAAGAAGATTTATTGGAAGCAATAAAAGTTTATCAAAAACGAAACAGAAGATTTGGAGGAAGACCACAGGGATAATTTGTAGAGAAGAACGTCTCTATCCGCCAAAAATGAATAATATGAAAGGGGAATATATGAAATTAAAAAGAGTATTAAGTGGAGTAATAGGTCTGCCAATTGTAGCATTAATTTTAATATATGGTAATATATATATAATAGATATATTTTTTGCAGTAATAGCATTACTATCAATTTATGAGTATATGAACGCTTTTAAAAAAGAATATAAACCAGTAAAAGAACTTGGATATTTATCATGCATAATCATAGCATTTATACATATAATTCCCAAAGAATATATTTTACTTACTATAGCATTATTTATAACAATAATAATTGCTTTATTATTTATGAAAGTAATAGCAAGTAATATGAAAACAAAAGTACAAGATATAGCAATAACATTTTTTGGAATATGCTATATAGTATTTTTTCTAGCATTTATACCATTATTATATGGGATGCAAAACGGTAAATTTCTGATATGGTTTATCTTAATTGCCGCATGGGGAACAGATACATGTGCATATTTTGTTGGAGTAAAATTCGGAAAACATAAATTTACAAAAATTAGTCCTAAAAAATCAAAAGAGGGTTGTATTGGGGGAACACTTGGATCAGTAATTATAGCAATAATATATACAATATGCATAAATAAATTTGCAGGACTTGAGATTTCATATGCATATATAGCTGGTATTACATTTGTTCTTAGTATTTTAAGCCAGATAGGAGATTTAGCAGCATCAACTATTAAAAGAACAGTAGGAATAAAAGATTTTGGAAATTTAATTCCAGGTCATGGAGGTATGCTTGATAGAATAGATAGCATAATATTTATAGCACCATTTGCATATTTCTTATTAAATTTAATTATATAAGTTTAGAGATTAGAGATTAGAGGTTAGAGGTTGGAGATTAGAATTTAAAATGTAGGGGTGGGCCTTGTGTCCACCCGAAAAACGAAATTATTGCAAACGTTGTAGGGGCGATTTTAATCGCCCGCAAAAACATGTCAAATTTATTGCAATAGTTGTAGGGGCGGGCCTTGTGTCCGCCTGAAACAAAATAATTGCAAATGTTGTAGGGGTCGCCGCCCACGGCGACCCGCATATCAATATTTTAGGGTCGCCCAGGGGTGCGACCCCTACAGATTTAAAATTAATTTAATCACACAAATTACAATT
>CALXNI010000032.1 GCA_944389715.1 uncultured Clostridia bacterium
TCTTCTCCATTTAAGCATTGCATAATAGCACTATGTTCGCTATCTACTGTAAGGAGTTTAGCGTTTTTTTCTTTTGCTGTATTTATAATTAGTTCTCCACCTGCAACTAACACCTCTTTATTTGCAAGTGCTACCGTTTTGCCATTCTTTATCATGTTATATGTAGGTTCTAATCCGGCAATTCCAACAAGTGCAGAAACTGCTATATCGTAATCAGTTAAATTAGATATATATTTCATTCCTTGTTCTCCATAATGTACATCTAAATCTTTAAATTTTGATTTTAAAATTTTGCTATTTTCTTCTGATTTAATATATACATGTTTTGGGTTAAATTCGTTTATTTGTTCTATTAATCTTTCAATGTTATTTCCTGCAATCAAGCTTGCAACTTCAAATTTATCTTTATTATTTCTAATTACATTTAAAGTGCTTGTTCCTATTGAGCCTGTTGAGCCAAATATTGCTACTCTTTTTTTCATTTTAACCACTCTCCGAATAATATTTATATCACTATATGTTGTAACTTTTATATTTGTATAATCTCCCTCAATTATTTTTATTTTATAACCATCCTTTTCAAGGAGCATACAATCATCTGTTGCTTCTGCCTCTTTATATTTTTCATGTAAGTATAACAAAATTTTTCTATCAAAACATTGTGGCGTTTGAATTATCCAAGTGTTACTTCTTTTAGTTGTGTCTATAACAATTCCGATCGTCATCTGTAATTTTAATTGTATCTTTAGATTTTACACCAATTGTTACACCTTTAAAATTACTCATTTCTTCTAGACATTTAGTAATGTATTCTTGTTTTATGGCAGGTCTTGCTCCATCATGGATAATTACAATATGTGAATCCGAAGTTTTTATTGCATTGTATACTGATTCTTGTCTAGAATTTCCACCAAGGACTAAATCTATTTCTTTATTTAGATTTTCACTATTTATTATTTTTTGAACTGTATTTTTATCATCTTCTTTTATAACTACAATTATATTATCTATATATTCATTTTCATTAAATGCTTTTATACTGTAAGATAATATAGTTTTTCCATTTACAAGTTCAAAATTTTTATTTCTATTTTTGCCAAATCTTGTGCTGTTTCCTGCAACTAATATTACTGCCGTTACTGTTTTATCTTGTATCACAAAATTTCCTCCCTTAAAGAATTATATGAAGTACATATATATGCTTTATATTTATTTTTTAAGTTCTTATATGCGCATTTTGCTTCTTCCTTATTTTTAAATATTCCAAAAACGCATGAACCCGAGCCGCTTAAAAGTGCCCCTAATGCTTTATTCTCTACAAGTTCATCTTTTATAGGTTTTGCATCTACAACTTTTTCAAAATCATTATATAGATTATTTGATAATAATTCAATATCATTCGTTTCTAATGATTTTATTACATTTTTAGTATTGTCTATTTTTAAATTTCTTTCTTTACTATCTAGTTTTTTATACATTTCTCCTGTATTACAAGAGATTTCAGGTTTTATTACTACAATATAGTATTTAAAATTTGTGTTTATTTTTGTAATAATCTCTCCTATTCCTTCTGCAAGAACTGCATTATTATACATACAAGGTACAACATCTGCCCCTAAGCTTTTTCCTAAATCTACAAGTTCATTTTTATTTAAGTTTAGGTTAAATAACTTATTCATTGCTAATATAAAGCTTGCACAATCCGTGCTTCCTCCTGCAAGTCCTGCTTGCATAGGTATTTTTTTTATTAGTTTTACTTTTACTCCTGAAATTTCCTTAAATCTATTTTTAAATTTTATATATGCTTTATATATAATGTTATTCTCTGTTTTTACATTTGTTATATTACTCTCTAATTCAAAAGTATTGGTATTAGTTTTACAAATATATATTTCATCATATAAATTTATTTTTTGAAATACAGATTTTAAATTGTGGTAACCATCTTCTCTTTTATCTAATATTTCTAACGTTAAATTAACTTTGGCTCTAGCCTTTGTATAAATTTTATTCATAATTACGTCCTCTAACTTTAATTTTATTTATGATATCATAAGCACAGTATATTTTCAATTAGTTTTTGTAATGAGCTGTGTGAAGTGGGAGGTGGGAAAGTATGGACATCACATTAACATCAATATACATAAAAAAATTTCTAAGATTTAATCCTAGAAATTTTTTATAACAAACCACCATTTAAATAGTTTCTTCCGCCATAATATATGTGTGCAATATAAACTATTTTTTCTGGTTCATCTATGGTATATAATATCACATAATTATTTATAATCATCCTTCTATATTGTCTTTCCGTTCTATCTACTTTTTCTATTTCAGTACACATTCGTGGAGAATTTTCTAATAAAAGAATATTATATATTGCTTTTTCTCTTAATCTATTTGAAGCATCTATATTTTTTAACTTATTAGAAATATAGGCACATATTTCTTCAAACTCGCCTAAAAATTGTTCTGTTAGTTTTACTCTATATTCCATATTTTTCCTTCCATCCTTTAAAAACTTCTCTTGCATCTCTTGTTCTGCCGTTTTTTATATCGTCTTCAGCCTTTAACAAATGTTCTTCTATATCTTTCTTTAATAATTTTTCTCTATATTCTTCCATTTTCATAATTACAATATCATTGTTATTCATAGCAATAACCATTTCTCCGTTTTGGTTAACTGCTGTTTTTAAATCCTGCATATTTGTTACTTGTATCATTTTAATACACCTCTCTTTTATATACTATAAATAGTATAGCACGAATTTTAATATTTTAGAATAATTTTTCGTAAATTCTCTGGAATTATTATTTACAAACAATTGTTTTATATTTATATATTGTTCTATTTCTTATTAAACATTTTAATATATTTAGTTTCTCCTCCTCTATGGTTATTTATATTTCCAAATATTAAAATTATACCATTATTCTGTTGTGATTATTACGGTTGCATAGATTCCATTTCCTTTTCCAAACTCTGTTAGACCTTCTCCTGTTGTTGCTGTTATTCCAATTGAGTTTTCAGAAATATTTAATATCCTTGCAATATTTTTTCTCATATCATCTATTTTAGGACTTATTTTTGGTACTTTACATTCTATTGATATTGATAAATGTACTATCTTTTCATTTAAATATTTTAACGCTTCTTTTAAGTATTCTTCGCTGTCTGTAATACCATTTGCACACATTTCATCACTTATTTTCCCCAAAATATTTATGCATGTGATTCCTGATACTGAATTTGTTATTGCATGTAAAACTACATCTGCATCACTGTTTCCATTTAATGAGTATTCTTCTTTGAATTCTACTCCACCTAACATAAGTTTTTTATTTTTATTTTCATAATCTATTCTGTGGCTATCTTGCCCAATTGCAACTTTCATGTAATTCCTCCAACTTTAATTTTATTCATAATATCATATGCAAGGTATATTTTCAATTGGTTTTATATTGTTAATAATTAAATAAAAAAATTGTAATTTGTGTGATAAAATTAATTTTAAAATCTGTAGGGGTCGCACCCCTGGGCGACCCTTAAATATTGATATGCGGGTCGCCGTGGGCGGCGACCCCTACAACATTTGCAATTATTTTGTT
>CALXNI010000033.1 GCA_944389715.1 uncultured Clostridia bacterium
AATGCTTTAGCTAATTCAGTTAAACTTTCTGGATCTTTAATAAATTGTTTTAACTTCGGAAAAATAGGAACCATATTTTTTCTACTTGAATAATTAGTGATTTCCTTTGAACGCTTATATTCTTTAGTTTCTCTACTAAAAACTGTATTTTTTATCCATTCTTCTATATCAATATCTTCGCCTTTTGGTGAAAAATCTCCCATACAATGGTATGCTACATATCCTGATGGTTTATTATATTTTTTATCTTTTGAAATTGAAAATTCTAAATGGCTAAATAACATTAAAATTTCTTTTTCTATCTCTGTTGGTGCAACAATTTCCATTCCAAAAACATCGTCAAGAATTTTTTTATCGCTATTAATTCTTGAGCTTGAAAAATCTTTAATTCTTGCCTTTAATTTTACATCCCCAATTATTTCATGTTGTTTTGCTATTTCTAAACACATATTATAGTTTTCTACTATTTCTAAAAAACCTTCACCCAAATCCGATATAAAACCTCTATATCCATCTGCTATTTCTCCAATTGTTGGTTTCATTCTTTCAGTTTCTTCCTCGAATTTTTTTCTTTCTTCTTCTAGCTTTCTTTCTATACCACTTACTTGCACAGCAAATTGTTTTAAAAATCGTTTTCTCTTTTCATTTTCATCCATATAATTTATTAAACTAGCAGTCTACTTACTGCTAATCCATCTCCTATCTCTAAAATTTTTGTACTTAATTTTTTGTCTTCTGTTACCATCGTTATATATTCTCTTAAATGATTTACTGCAGTCCTTTGTTTATGCTTATTATAATCGCTCATAACATACCCTTTATATAAAATATTATCAGCTAAAATAATACTTCCTTTGTGTGATAATCTAATAGATTCTTCTAAAAATATAGGATATTTTCCCTTTGCTGCATCTATGAATATCATATCGTATTTTTCTTCTAAAGTTGGTAAAATTTCTACTGCATTTCCTTTTATTACATTAATATTTTTTTCAAGTTCTAGTTTTTTTATGTTTTCTATTGCTTCTTTTGCTCTAGATTCATCTAACTCGATAGTATCTATATAAACATTGTTATCTAATATATTAGAAAAACATATTGATGAATATCCTGTTGCAGTTCCTATTTCTAATATTCTCTTAGGCCTTTCTTTAATTAATATTTCTTTTATAACTTCTAGTGTGTCATCCATTATAATTGGAATATGTTCTTCTAATGCTTTTTGTTTAATATTTTTTATACTTACCACATTTCTCTTCCTTTATCAGATATTTTTTTATTTTCTAAAAAAGTATACCATCCTTCAAACAGTGTTTTTAAGTCGATTCCAGTTTTTAATAAATAACTAAATTGTTTTTTTATTTCTTCATCAGCAGATAAAACAGCTGTTACTTCTTCAAGTGTTTTACCATTTTTTAAGCCCTCTGCTATTTTACTGATTACATTTCTTCTGTTTATTGTGTCTTGACTTTCAGGTGAATTTTTTTAACTTTAATTAATTCAGTATGAAATCCACGTCTTACTCTTCCACTCTTATCATATAATAAAGCGTTACTATTGTATCTGCTCCCATAATTATACCTCATAATAATTTCTCTTACCTTCTTGCAGCTCTCTCACGTTCCTTATTATTTAATATTTTCTTTCTTAGCCTAATACTTTTTGGTGTTACTTCTACTAACTCATCATCTTGTATAAATTCTATTGCTTTTTCTAAACTCATTTGAATTGGTGGAACAAGTCTTAATGCATCATCAGATCCAGATGCTCTAGTATTAGTTAAATGCTTTTCTTTGCATACATTTACTGCTAGATCTTCTCCTCTTGAGTTTAATCCAACTATCATTCCTTCGTAAACTTCTGTTCCTGGTCCTATAAACAAGTCTCCTTTATCTTGTGCATTATATAATCCATATGTTATTGCTTTTCCAGCTTCAAATGCAACTATTGTACCTCTAGTACGTGAAACAACATCGCCTTTGTAAGGCTCATATGAATCAAAAATATGGTTCATAGTTCCTTCTCCTTTTGTATCTGTTAAAAACTCTGTTCTGTATCCAATTAGTCCTCTTGCAGGTATTTTAAATTCTATTTTTGTATGTCCGTCTTCTGCTGGTTCCATATTTATCATTTCTGCTTTTCTTCTACCTAGCTTTTCTATTACATTTCCAATGCAATCATCTGGAACATTAACAACTAATCTTTCAATAGGTTCGCATTTTTCTCCATTTATTTCTTTAAAAATAACTTTTGGACGAGATACTAAAAGCTCAAATCCTTCTCTCCTCATTGTTTCTATTAAAACAGAAAGGTGTAGTTCTCCGGCGTCCTGCTACCTCAAAAGAATCTGGAGAATCAGTTTCTTTTACTCTTAAAGATACATTTCTTTCTAACTCTTTAAATAGTCTATCTCTAATATGTCTTGAAGTTACAAACTCTCCTTCTCTTCCTGCAAATGGTCCATTATTTACAGAAAAAGTCATTGTAACAGTAGGCTCATCAATGTCTACAAAATCTATTTTTTCTGGATGATTAATATCACAAATTGTTTCTCCTATATTTATATCTGTTATTCCAGAAATTTCAACTATATCTCCTGCTTTTGCTTCTTCGACTTCAACTTTTTTTAGTCCAACATATGTTGAAACTTTAACAACTTTTGCATTTTCTTGCTTATCTTTTTTGCACACAACAACAGGCATTCCTTCTTTTATAACTCCACGTTCTACTCTACCAACAGCAATTCTTCCAACATAATCATCATAATCTATATTAGAAACAAGCATTTGCATTGGGCCATCTTCATCACATTTTGGTGGTTCTATTGTACTTATAATAGTTTCAAAAACACATTTCATGTCTTTTGCTTCATCATCTAAATTCATTTTTGCAACACCTTGTTTTGCAGAAGCATATATTACTGGAAAATCTAATTGTTCATCATTTGCTCCAAGCTCAATAAATAGCTCTAATACATCATCTACAACTTTTAATGGTCTTGCACCAGGTCTATCTATTTTATTTATAACAACTATAGGTTTTAAATTAAGCGCTAAAGACTTTTTTAAAACTTCTCTTGTTTGAGGCATTGCGCCTTCAAATGCATCAACAAGTAATAATACACCATCCACCATTTTTAAAACACGTTCAACTTCTCCACCAAAATCAGCATGTCCAGGTGTATCTACTATATTTATTTTTATATCGTTATACATAACAGAAGTATTTTTTGCAAGTATAGTAATTCCTCTTTCTTTTTCTAGGTCGTTAGAATCCATTACTCTTTCTTGTACCTGTTCATTTTCTCTAAAAGTTCCGCTTTGTCTAAGTAAAGCGTCTACTAAAGTTGTCTTTCCATGATCTACGTGTGCTATAATTGCTACATTTCTAATTTTTTCATTGCTCATTTTATAATCCCCTCTATCTATATGAATATTTATACTTAATTAAAATAACAATTTATTATACACTATTATAACAGTTTTGTCAAGATGAGCTTGCGTTTTTTAACATAATATGGTATAATATTAGTGTTAGTAGTTTTTAATTTTTATATTTAGGAGGTTTCAAAATGGCTACTACAAAAATACTTGCAATACTTCTTATCATTATTGGATTGGTATGTGCTGTTTTAATAATTTTATTATTAAAACAAAAGAAGAAACATATGGTGCTTCTAAATGAAATTCAACCTTATGAACACTGGTCACTTCTTCCAAATCATAGCTATGCTATTCCTTTGACGTGTAAACTTTATGTACGGACTCAAGACGGCATTAAGTTTGTAGGCTCAGTTGCAGATAATCTTCGATATTTTAATTTAAACTCTGAAAAACTTCTTGAAGATTATTTCTACGGTAATAATTACAAAAGATCTGTTGTTCCTGTCAAAATTATATCTGCGAATGCTAATCAGAATAATGTAGACATATGCTCAGAATCTGGAAAGAAATTTGTTATTCTTAGAAGTAATAATAAAGACTTTCCGAGGGTGATAAGGATTGAGTTTGCAAGGGAATCCTAAACGCCTCATAGTTGTGGGGTTAAAATTAAGGTTGCCGATTAAAATAGGCAACCTTTTTCATATATTTTCATCTATACATAATTTTATATCAATTAAATATTATCCTCTCTTAATTTTACTATTTCATCCATTAATTCTTTTGTTAAATTATCTAGTATTTCTTTATTATTTGCTTCTTTATTAAATTTGTTGTAGTCTATTGGTTTTCCTATATTTAATTTTACTTTTCTAAATAATTTAAAATTTCCTTGTACGCCTACAGGTATTATTGGAACTCCTGATCTTATTGCAAGTTTTATAGCTCCATCTTTAGGCTTTACACCTTTTGCAAGACCTTTTCTTGTTCCTTCTGGAAAAATCATTAAAAGTTCATTATTCTTTAATAGTTTTAAAGAAACTTTCATACTTTCTAATGATTTTTTTCCTTTTTTTACAGGATAAATTCCAAACACACTCGCTACCCAACGCACAAAACCATTTATAAATAATTCTTCTTTTGCTAGTACATTAACTTTTCTTTTAGACATAACAACTATAACAACTGAATCTAGTGCATGCACATGATTTGGACATATTATAGCAGCAGAATTCTGTGGTATGTTTTCTTTTCCTACAATTTTAGGTCTATATAACATTATTGCTACGACTTTAAAAATAGCTTTTAATATCTTTCTAATTATCTCTTTCATAGGTTCTCCTTTTATAAAACAAATTGTAATTTGTGTGATAAAATTAATTTTAAAATCTGTAGGGGTCGCACCCCTGGGCGACCCTTAAATATTGATATGCGGGTCGCCGTGGGCGGCGACCCCTACAACATTTGCAATTATTTTGTT
>CALXNI010000034.1 GCA_944389715.1 uncultured Clostridia bacterium
AAAATAATTGCAAATGTTGTAGGGGTCGCCGCCCACGGCGACCCGCATATCAATATTTAAGGGTCGCCCAGGGGTGCGACCCCTACAGATTTTAAAATAAATTTAATAATACAAATTACAATTTATATAATTAAACAAGGGGACGGACTTTTTGTTCAAAAACAAATTTTATAACCTCACGTCCAACGCTCTTAATCATTTCTAAACAACGTAAACCAACTTTCTACAATTCTTACATACATATTTATAAAAGTCAATTTTTTAACATCTTCTTTTGCAACAATATTTACTCTAGAAATAATTTCTCCATCTATAGAATACGTTACTTCTCCAAGTTTTTGACCTTGTGATATAGGAGCAGAAATGTTATTACTTAATACTATATCTGAAGTTATATTTTTTGAATTTCCTTTTTGGATTAAAGCTCCACAGTCTTCTTCTAAAATTGCATCAACCGTTCCAGAAATTCCTTTATCAACATTTACTGTTTTTACAATACTATCTTTTTTAGCACATTCTACATATTCAAAATTACTAAATCCATAATCTAATAATTTTTGTGCTTCTGAAAATCTTATAGCAGAAGTTTTTCCTCTCATAATTACAGCAATTAAAGATAAATTATTTCTAGTTGCTGTTGCAGACAAATTGAATAATGCAGTAGAAGTTGAACCAGTTTTAAGTCCAGTTGCTCCTTCATAATTTCTTATTAGCTTATTTGTATTTACAAGTTCTGACTGACCATTTCTTAAACTATCCATCCATATAGTTGTGTATTCAGTAATTTTAGGATGTTTGGTAATTAGTTCTCTAGACATAATTGCAATATCATAGCTAGAGGTTAAGTGACCATCTTCATCTATTCCATGGCAATTTTTAAATGTAGTATCATTCATGCCTAGTTCTTTTGCACGCTTATTCATTTGCTCAACAAATAATTCTTCACTACCTGCAATATATTCTGCCATAGCCACACAGCAATCATTAGCTGAAACTACACAAATTGCTTTTAACATTTCATGAACAGTAAGAGTTTCGGTAGTATCTAACCATATTTGTGATCCACCCATACTGCTTGCTTTTTCGGAACAAGGCACTTGATCTTCTAAAGTAATTATTCCCTTATCAAGAGCTTCCATAATTAATAAAATAGTCATTACTTTAGTTACACTAGCAGGTCTTAATTGTTCGTGACTATTATATTCATATAGAATGGTTCCAGTAGTTTGTTCCATTAATATCGCAGAGCCAGAAGTAATACCTAAAAAATTACCGAGAATTTTCTGTGTTGCCAGAAGTTGCATCTTCTTGCTTGCTTGTAGAAGGTGAAATAGATGTAGAAACTGAAGAAGAATTATTTGACCAAACATATATGCTTTCTTCATCAAAAGCAAAAGAATAAATAGGTATAATAAAAGATATAATAATTGAGAATAATATAATATATATTAATGTTTTATTTCTTTTTATAAACATAAAATAACCTCCTAAACTAGTATCATTAAATGATATGCTAGTAGGAGACTATTTAGAATAAAATATTATAGTTTAACAATTCTAATATCAATACTGTTAGTAGTATTAGAAGCATATATTTTTATATCATAATTATAATCATTTCTAAATTTAAAATCTATACTTCCATATGCAACAGCAGCATCTTTTCCTTCAGGAACATAATATACTTTTTTACTATGTTCATGCCTTTCTATAACTGTAAGTGAAGGAATCTTAAGTACAGCATTGTATAATGTACTACTTATTTGGCAATTTCCACCTCCATATCCTTTTGTAACATTACCATCTTTGTCAAAAATATCCGCTTTTTGATAGCCGTCTTCTGGTGTGGCTTTACCTACAGTATCACAAAAAGAAAAGGTTTCTCCGAGATTTAACAATAGTTCCATTTAATTTAGAGCAAGTTATGCCTATGTTATTTTGCCTTGCTTCATCATTTGGAGTATATATTTTTGTAGAAAAAGAAGCAATATCAGTCTCTGGTTTAGGTTCGGGCTCCGGTTCTTTTACAATTTCTGGTTCAGTAGTTTTAACATTATTTTCTAAAGTATTTTCATCAGATGTGGCTACTCTAGAAGCAGTAAAATTATTATTTGTATTTTCATCTTCCAAATTTTGAGAGTTGTTATTTTCGTTGCTACAACCAACTAAACAAAAAGATAAAGCAAATATAATGTATATTATAGACAAAAATTTTTTCATAAGTAATCTCCTCGCATAAATTGTAATTTGTGTGGGTAAATTTATTTTAAATCTGTAGGGGTCGCACCCCTGGGCGACCCGAAAATTTGATATGCGGGTCGCCGTGGGCGGCGACCCCTACAATATTTGCAATTATTTTGTTTCTGGCGGACACAAGGCCCGCCCCTACGACATTTGCAATAAATTTGACATGTTTTTGCGGGCGATTAAAATCGCCCCTACAATATTTGCAATAAATTTTATCACACAAATTACAATTTATTTTTTTTATCTAATTTAGTATAACCAAAACCAAGATAAATATTGACAAAAATTAAAAATATAGTATAATTAATTATGTAAGTTTATTTTTTTAGGAGAATAATATGTTGGCAAAAACATGGAAAAAAATAGGATTAATAATTTTAATAATTGCTTGTTTATGGAATATTGTTTTTAAATTAGTAAACAAAATATCTTTTGATGGAGCAATAGAATCTGCAAAAAGTTATTTACAATTTAATAAAGAAACAAGTGTTGAGCAAAATAATAACACAATTTAAAAATAAATTTGCAATTTAAAAAAAAGTATGCTAAAATATATAAAGTTTTTGTAAAAAGCAAAGGAAGAGGTGAAATAAGCATAATGAAAAAAGATATACAACCACAATACAATACAACTACTATTACATGTGCATGTGGAAATGTTTTAGAAGTAGGTTCTACAAAATCAAATTTAAAAGTAGATGTATGTTCTAAATGTCATCCATATTGGACAGGTAACTTAAGAAAAGATACAACAGGTGGAAGAGCAGATAAATTTAAAAAGAAATACGGAATAGCTTAAAGCTGGTTAAGACACTCTTATTTAGGGTGTTTTTTTTTGAGAATATATATTTGGACAAAACCTTTTAAAATTCGATAAAGGAAAAAATTACCATATATAGAATATAATAATATAGAAATAAAAGGGGGAATAGGCCCCTTTTGTTTAATTAGGGAGAAATTATGAAAAAGATTTTATTATATATTTTATGTATGGTATTTTTATGCTTTTTAATACCTATTTTATTTACACAAAGAAACAATTTAAAAGAGACAGTAGTAGATAGTCAAATAGAAGAAAACGAAGAAATAATAACATATGATTATGGACAGTATAATACTGTAAAACTATTACATGCTAAAACTGGAGAAGTAGAAGAAATAGAACTAGACAATTATTTATTAGGAGTTGTATCTAGCGAAATGCCGGCAAATTTCGAAATAGAGGCTTTAAAAGCTCAAGCGGTGGTAGCAAGAACTTATACTATATATAAAATAACAAGTGGCAAAAAACACGAGAATGCAGATATTTGTGATGATTCTAATTGTTGCCAAGCATGGATTACTAAAGAAGAAAGATTAAACAAGTGGAACGAAAGTGAAAGAGAGTCAAATTGGGCAAAAATAGAAGAAGCAGTAAATAGCACAAAAGGCAAGATTATAGTATATGAAGGAAAACCAATAAATGCATTTTTTCATTCAAATAGTGGAGGGATTACAGATACAGCAACAAATGTATGGGGAGGAAGCAATTATCCATATTTGCAGGCAGTTGAAACATCAGGTGAAGACGCTTATAGTCAATATAATTCAGAAGTTACTATTACAAAAGATGAGTTTATATCTAAAATAAAAGAATATCATAATGATTTTGAAATAGATTTTTCTAAAGAAAATCAAATAGAAATTTTAGAATATACAGATGGAGAAAGAGTAAAAACAATAAAAATAGGAAATTTAAATTTATCTGGAGTTGAAGTAAGAACTATTTTTGGTTTAAGGTCCGCAAAATTTGAAGTTACTATAGATGATGAAAATATAAAATTTACTGTTGTTGGTTATGGACATGGTGTAGGAATGAGCCAAACAGGAGCAGATAGCATGGCAAAACAAGGAAATAATTATGAAGAAATTATTAAACATTTTTATACAGGAGTTGAAATTATAGATATTTAAATGAATAAAATTCCAAAAAAGGTAAATAATCTATATAGAAGGAGGAAACAAATGAGAAGAGGAAGAAGAGAAAAGATTGAAAAAAACAATAATATTAAATATTTAGTTTATGTATCTGGAGGAATTGCATTGATAATGGTACTTACATTTGCAATAACATTTGTTGTATATAACAAAAAGTTAAAAGATGCTAGTTACAGTGCATTAACAACAGAAAAAATAGCAGATTTAGTACCTAATGAGACAAATATTGAACTAGAAGAAGCAAGTACAGACATAGGAAAAAGTATTGAAGAAGCAATAAATAGTATAGAAGAAAAAAATACTGAAGAGATAGTAGAAAATAATGAAGAAATAGAGGAAGAAACTGATGAAGAAATACATGAAAAAACAACTAATGAAGAAAAACAAGAAATAGTAACAACAAATACAGAGCCAGTAAAAGTTAAAGATCCAGAATTTAGTATGCCAGTAGAAGGCGAAATGATGAGAGGGTATGCAAAAGATTCGCTTATATATTCTGAAACCTTAGAAGAATGGATTGTACATTTAGGAATAGATATAAAAGCAGATAGAACAACAGTTGTAAAATCATCAGAGGCGGGAACTGTAACGGCAATAAAAAATGATCCAAGATATGGATTAACTATTGTTATAGAACATGTAAATGGATATAAAACAGTATACTCAAATTTACTTACAACAGAATTTGTAACAGAAGGAGAAACTGTAGAAAAAGGACAAAGTATAGGAACAGTAGGAAATTCAGCCGCATTTGAAATTGTAGACGAACCACATCTTCATTTTGAAATACTAAAAGATGATGTTAATGTAGATCCAAATATCTATTTAAAATAAACAGGCGAACAAGGGGACGGACTTTTTGTTCATAAAATATGATTATTAGAAAAGATTAAGCTAAAAGAATTAATTTTGAAAAATAAAATATTATTAATCAAAATTGATATTTTAGCTTTTTTATTGTATTTTTCTATTTATATTGAAAAAACTAATTAATATGTAATATAATAAATGAAGAATTATTTGGAGGAAAATATATGTTTTTAACAGACAAAGGACAGATGCAGTCAGTAGAGCAAGAAACTTATCAAATTATAACTAAAAACCATAAAAAAAATTCAAAAAAAAGACCTAGAAAAAAACATCCAATAATTAGAGGAATATTTAAAACTATTTTAATATTAATTCTTATTATATTAATTCTTGTGATAATTGGAGGAGGCTTTGCTGCTTATAAAATATATGAAATAGCAAAAGATGCAAAATTAAGTAAAAACGACCTAGCAATAAGATATGAAAATTCCGTAATTAAAGATATGGCTGGTAATGAAATTGGAGTATTAAACGGAGATGAAAACAGGGTAAGTATTAGTTTAGATGATATGGCAGAATATTTGCCAAAAGCATTTATATCTATAGAAGATGAAAGATTTTATGAACATCAAGGAGTTGATATAAAAAGAACATTAAGAGCTACATATACATATCTAAAAAACAAAGGAAATTCTCCTTTTGGTGGAAGTACAATAACACAACAATTAGTAAAGAATTTAACTCAAGAAAATGAGGATACTTGGCAAAGAAAAGTTAGAGAAATGGTAAGAGCTTATTATGTAGAACAAGAAATGTCTAAAGAGGAAATATTAGAATTGTACCTTAATTTGATTTTTTTAGGAGATACTGTATATGGGGTTGAACAAGGATCAAATTATTATTTCAATAAACCTGCAAAAGATTTAAGCTTGGCTGAGTGTGCTTTTTTAGCAGGAATAAATCATTCTCCTAATTCATATAATCCGTTTGTTGAAGATAATTCAGAAGTATTGGATAGCATAAAAACAAGAACAAGAATTGTTTTAGATAAAATGTATGAATTAGGAAATATAAATACACAAGAGGAATATATTCAAGCAATACAAGAAGTAGAAAAAGGATTAAATTTTGAAAAGGGTGCATCACCACAAGTAGTATTTTCTTATCACACAGATGCGGCAATAAATCAAATAATAAATGAATTTCAGGAATTACATGATTGGACTTATGAACAGGCAAAGTTATATTTATTTAGTGGTGGGTTTACAATTTATACAACTCAAGATCCTGATATGCAAGCAAAAATGCAAGAAGAATTTAACGAGGAAAAATATCATACTAGTGATGTTGACCCATATGGTAATTTGCAAGAAACACAAGCAGCGATGGTATTAATTGATCATAATACTGGATATGTACTTGCAATATCAAGTGGTTTTGACGAAAAAGTAGAGGCATTTGGATTTAATAGAGCTACAGATGCAAAAAAACAAACTGGTTCATCAATGAAAACTATAGCTGTTTTAGCACCAGCAATAGATCAAGGGATAATTACTGCATCAACAATATTTGATGATAATCCTACAAGCTTTAACAATGGTACATATAATCCTAAAAACTTTGGGTATAGCTATAGAGGACTAATTACAGTAAGAGATGCAATTGCATATTCACAAAATATACCAATGGTAAAAGCAATGTGCTTGTTAACACCAGAAAAATCAATAGAATTTTTAAAGAGTGTTGGAATTACTTCAATTGATGAAGAAAAAGACAATGTATTGCCTCTAGCTTTAGGAGGACTAACTTGGGGAGTAACTCCACTTGAAATGGCGGGAGCGTATGCAGCAATAGCAAATGGAGGAGAGTATATAAAGCCAACTTTTTATACAAAAGTTGTGGATTCAAATGGAAATACTGTTTTGGAGGCAGACCAAACAAAAACAAGAGTTATGTCTGAAGAAGCAGCATATGTAGTAAAAGAAATACTTACACAGCCTATAAAAACAGGTATATCAACTACTTGCGCAATCGAAGGAATAGATGTTGCTGCAAAGACAGGGACAAGTAACAATGACTATAATAGATGGCTTTGTGGATTTACGCCATATTATACAGCAGCAGTGTGGTATGGGCACGATACAGATGCAACAGTATCAGGATGGGCAATAAATCCTGCAAGCCAGATTTGGACTGGAGTAATGAAAAGAGTTCATGAAGGCTTAGAACCAAAAACTTTTTATGAAACTAAACCAGAAGGAGTAGTAGAAGTGCAAGTATGTAAAAAATCAGGTTTTTTAGCAACATCTACTTGCAGAAGCTATAGAACAACATATACAGAGTATTTCGTTAGTGGAACAGAACCGATTCAAACATGTCCATACCATTCATCAGCAAGAGTTTGTACAGAAAGTGGATTATTAGCAACCGAAAATTGTCCTAGCACAAGAAGAGTATATGGTAGAGGAGAATATATTGATGGAGATGGGTTATGGCAAACAAGAGGCTATTATAAACCAAAAAATGTTCCAACAGAGCGTTGCACAATTCATTAATATATAATTTGAAGATTTAGCATTGATTTAATTAGTTACCTAAACCTAAGGAGGATAAATATGAGTTTTATAACTATGATAGATGAAACAATATATAATCTAATAATAAAAATTATGAATACAAATGTAACTGCTACAATGATGTTTATATCCTATTTAGGCTCTGCAGTAACATTAATAACTCTTTCAATTGCCTTTTTAATACTATTTAAAAATAAAAAAAATCCTAAATTTATAATATTGAATTTAGTTTTAGTATTTATACTAAATAGAATACTAAAACTAATTATAGCAAGACCAAGGCCTCAAATATTAGGATTAGTATTAGAAAACGGATATAGTTTTCCAAGTGGTCATGCAATGGTATCAATGGGATTTTATGGATTCCTAATTTATTTAGCTTATAAAGATATAAAAAATAAAAAAATAAAATATCCATTAATAGTATTTTTATCAGTATTGATACTATTTATAGGTGTTAGTAGAATTTATTTAGGTGTGCATTATTTTACTGATGTAATTGGAGGATTTATAATAGGTTTTATATATTTAGTTATTTTTATAAAATATTTGTATAATAAAAAGATTAAATAAATTGTAATTTGTGTGATAAAATTAATTTTAAAATCTGTAGGGGTCGCACCCCTGGGCGACCCTTAAATATTGATATGCGGGTCGCCGTGGGCGGCGACCCCTACAACATTTGCAATTATTTTG
>CALXNI010000035.1 GCA_944389715.1 uncultured Clostridia bacterium
CGCACCCCTGGGCGACCCTTAAATATTGATATGCGGGTCGCCGTGGGCGGCGACCCCTACAACATTTGCAATTATTTTGTTTCTGGCGGACACAAGGCCCGCCCCTACAACGTTTGCAATTAATTTCTAATCTCCAACCTCTAATCTCTAGACAACAAATTACAATTTATTCAATAATTATAACATATCAAAAAATTAAAATCTATAATATTTGCAAATAATGGTATGATATGATATAATACTTCTATACTGATGAAAAAGAAGGTGCTAAAATTGGTAATATTACTATCTATATATATTCTAATAGTAATAATAGTTGCATTAATTTTATTTGCAATTGCACAAATAAAATTAGCAGGAATAAAAGTAAAAGATTTTTGGAGTTTTATAGAAGCAAACCAGATATTAGATAAACTATATAAATTTGCAAAAAAATATGAAAGATTAACTGCACAAGAACAACTTATTTTTTTATCCGAAGCAGAAAAAGTATTTGATGCATTTGATAAAATACCTAATATGTTATGGGAGGATGAGTATCAAAAATATATGGATGTTCTTGATAAATATAAAAATATAAAAGTGGCTAGATGGACACAAAACTAAAATGATTTTAATAAATATGGGTGCATACATGCATCCTATTTTTTTTTGGAATAAACAAAAAATTGAAAATATTTTATTAATTAGTACATAATATATAAAGAGGAGAAGATTATGGAAAAAATAAAATATTTTGATCATGCTGCAACAACTGCAGTTAAAGAAGAGGTTTTAAAAGAAATGCTTCCATATTTTAGTTTAGAATATGGAAATCCATCTTCTATATATGGTATTGGAAGAAGATCAAAAAAGGCAATTGATGAAGCAAGAAATAGAGTATCAATAGCAATTAATTGCAAGCCAAGGGAAATATATTTTACAGGATGTGGAAGTGAAAGTGATAATATTGCAATAAAAGGTATAGCGTATGCAAATAGAGAAAAAGGAAATCACATAATAACAACTAAAATTGAACATCCAGCAATATTAAATACATGTAAGTCATTAGAAAAAGATGGATTTAAAATAACGTATTTAAATGTAGATAATGAAGGTTTAATAGATTTACACGAATTAGAAAATGCAATAACAAAAAACACCATATTAATAAGCATTATGTTTGCGAATAATGAAATAGGTACAATAGAGCCAATAAGAGAAATAGGTTATATTGCAAAAAAGTATAATATTCTTTTTCATACAGATTGTATTCAAGCAATTGGTAACATTAATATTGACGTAAACTCAATGAATATAGATTTATTATCCATGTCTGCACATAAGTTTTATGGACCAAAAGGAGTAGGAGCTTTATATATAAAAAACGGTATAAAATGTAACAAACTACAAGATGGAGGACATCAAGAAAAAGATCTAAGAGCAGGAACAGAAAATGTACCCGGAATAGTAGGACTTGGTAAAGCAATAGAATTGGCTAATAAAAATTTAAAAGAATATAATAATAAGTTAATATATTTAAGAGATTATTTTATATCAAAAATAGAAAAAAATATACCATATATAAAAATAAATGGACACAGAACAAAAAGACTACCAGGGAACAGTAATATATCATTTAGATTTATTGATGGAGAAAGCCTTTTACTAAATCTAGATGCAAAAGGAATATGTGCCTCTACAGGTTCAGCATGTAGTACTGGTTCAAATAATCCATCACATGTTTTATTGGCAATTGGTCTTGAAGAAGAACTTGCACGAGGATCATTAAGAGTAACATTTGGAGACGAAAATACAAAAGAAGATGTTGATTATTTAATAGATAGTTTAGTAGAAATAGTTCAAAAACTAAGAAATATGTCACCAGAATATTTGGAATTCGAAAAAAATAAATTGTAGTTTGTGTGATTAAATTAATTTTAAATCTGTAGGGGTCGCACCCCTGGGCGACCCTTAAATATTGATATGCGGGTCGCCGTGGGCGGCGACCCCTACAATGTTTGCAATTGTTTATTATGCAATTTTATGCGGGTCGGTCAAGACCGCCCCCTACAACTTTTGCAATAAATTTCGTGTTCTTCGGACGGCAGATTGCCGTCCCTACATTTTTAAATTCTAATCTCCAACCTCTAACCTCTAAACAACAAATTACAATTTATATAATAGAATTTAAACTCTTAATTTCTTTATTATTTTAATTTCATCAAATAAATTATCAATTATTTCTTTTCTTTTAAGATAAGCAGTTCTATATTCTTCCAATACATATTTATAATTTCTAAAATCTTCGCCTTTTTCAAACATCAATTTCATACAAGCCTCAAAGTATTTCTTTTTCTTTTCTTTTTTAGCTTTTTCTTTTTTTATATTATAATCATTAATTTTTTCTAGCCTTTTTATTTGAGTATCAAGATATTTAGTGTATTCAAAAATACAACTTATTTCATAATTTATATCATCTATTACAACTTTAAATAAAGCTCTAACAACTCTAGGATTTAACTTTCCTATTTTAGTATTTTCCTCCATACTTTTTAAAGCAACAGATTTTGGAACAGTAGGTTGTGCTTCTTCAATTAAAAGTTTTAATGTATCAGTAATTCCAATATGAGTTTTATATTGCCTTTTACTAACTATAGCGTCAAATTCATCTGCTACTCTTATAATCTGTCCTTCAATAGGAATATCTTTCTTAAATAATCCTTCAGGATATCCTGTTCCATTTAAAGCCTCGTGATGATATTTTGGACCTGCAGCATATGGGCGAAGCTTTGGATCATCCATACACATTTTATATCCTATAGTAGTATGTGTTTTAATAATTTCATATTCTTCATCAGTTAAGGGACCATTTTTTTGTAATATTTTTGGAGGTATAAATAATTTGCCGATATCGTGCAAGTATGCACAAGTTGTACAATAAATTATAAAACCAGTATTCATGTGCATATATTCACATAAACGACAGGTAATATTTGCAACGTTTTCTGAATGAACTCTTGTAAATGCATCTAACGAGTCCAACATTCCTAATTGGTAACGCATTGAATCATCTAAATTATAAGATTTAAGATTAGTTTTACTATAAAAATTTAATTCTTCTTTCATTTGTATCTCCTAAAATTAATATATACAGTATATATTAATTTTATAGCTAATATTAAACAACGTCAAGAGAAAAAGAAAATGAAAATCAAGAATTTGTTGCAAACAGATTCTTGATTTTCATTTTAAATTTCCATTTGACTACTTAAAAAACCAGCGGCTGATTGTACAACCTTTAATTCTGTATCTCCCATTTTAGTGCTTTGCTCTTTAGAAAGTAAAATAACACTTCCGTATAACATCTCCATCTGATATTATAGGATATATAACTTGTGAATTATATCTTCTATCTTTATTATCATTTTGAGTAATTGGTAAGGCTATTTCATTATTTTCTTTACTTGTATAAACCTCTTTATTTTCCATTACTTTTTCTAATTCTGGACTTAAGTGTTGTTCTAAAAACTCTTTTTTTGAACCTCCAGATACAGCAATAACAGAATCTTTATCTGTAATGCATGCTATGTGCCCAGTTGTCTTTGATAGAGTTTCAGCATAACCAGTTGCAAACTCAGAAAGTTCACCTATTGGAGAATATTTTTTTAGAATAACTTCTCCTTCTTTATCAGTAAAAATTTCTAAGGGATCACCTTCTTTTATACGTAATGTTCTTCTTATTTCTTTAGGAATAACAATTCTTCCTAAATCATCTATTCTTCTTACTACACCTGTTGCTTTCAAAATTTTCCCTCCTTTGTTTTAATTTGAGTTTAGAATTATTATTTGTTTAAAAATAAAAATTATGCATAAAATTGACAAAAAAATTGAAAATATAAATTGTAATTTGTAGAACAGGGAAAAAGGGGTCTGACCCCTTTTTCCCTGTTCTACAAATTACAATTTGCACAAATAATTAAAAATTACTTGTAAATAGAATAAAAAATTTGTATAATATTACAGTAAAGCGAGGAGGAATTAAATGAACACAATAGATTTAAAAGATACATATTTAAAATTTTTTGAAAGTAAAGGACATAAAATAATACCTAGTGCACCAATTATTCCAGAAAATGATCCTACATGTCTTTTTAATACAGCAGGGATGCAACCATTAGTGCCGTATCTAAAAGGTGAACCACACCCAGAGGGAAAAAGACTTGCAGATGTTCAAAAATGTTTTAGAACAAATGATTTAGATTCAATAGGAGATAGTACTCATCATACTTTTTTTGAAATGCTAGGAAATTGGTCTTTAGGAGATTATTTTAAAAAAGAATCAATTTCTTGGAGTTTTGAATTTTTAACAAAACATTTAAATATTCCAGTAGAAAAATTGGCAGTTAGTGTATTTAAAGGAAATGATATTGTGCCAGCAGATAATGAATCAGCTGAAATTTGGAAATCTTTAGGTATAAAAGAAGAAAAAATAGCTTTTCTAAATGATGAACATAACTGGTGGCCAAATATGGAGCTTACTGGGCCATGTGGACCAGACACAGAAATATTTTATTGGAGAAGCAAGAATGAAGTTCCAGAAAAATTTGATCCAGAGGATGAAAACTGGGTAGAGATATGGAATAATGTGTTTATGCAATATAATCATGAAGAGAACGGAAAATTTACACCTTTAAAAAACAAAAATGTAGATACAGGTCTTGGAGTGGAAAGAGTAACAGCAATATTAGAGGGATTCACAGATAATTATAAATCTTCTGTATGGAGTGATGTAATAAAAAAGATAGAAAATATTACAGGTTTGTCATACGACGATGAAAAAAATACAAGAAGTATGAGAATTATTGCAGATCATATAAGAGCTATCGTAATGATTGCAGGTGATGATGCTGGAATAAAACCATCTAACACGGATCAAGGATATATTTTAAGAAGATTGATAAGAAGAATGATTAGATATGCTAAAAAAATAAATATTGATATTAACAGCGAGTGGGAACAAGATTTAGCAATTTTAATAATTAATAAATATTCAAAATATTACAAGGAACTTGATAGAAACAAAAAAGATATATTAGAAATGCTAAAAAGTGAAAAAATAAAATTCAATAGAACCTTAGAACATGGCTTAAAAGAGTTTGACAAAGTTGTTAAAAATTTGTCAGAAGATGTAATAAATAAAGATATTGCATTTAGATTATATGACACTTTTGGATTTCCAATAGAGCTTACAGAAGAGTTAGCAGCAGAATTAAACATAAAAGTTGATACAGAAGGGTTTAAACAAAAATTTGCAGAACATCAAGAAAAATCAAGGCAAGGTGCTACTGGAAAATTTAAAGGAGGACTTGCATCAACAGGAGAAATAGAAACTAAGTATCATACTGCAACACATCTTTTAAATGCAGCATTAAAACAGGTATTAGGCCCACATGTACATCAAAAAGGAAGCAACATCACTGCAGAAAGAATGAGATTTGACTTTTCACATCCTGCAAAAATGACAGATGAAGAAAAACAAAGAACTGAGGATTTAGTAAATGAATATATAAAAATGGCAATACCTGTTGAAAGACTTGAAATGAAAAAAGAAGATGCACTAAAACTAGGTGCAGAAGCTATGTTTATAGATAAATATGGAGATATTGTTACAGTTTATAAAATAGGTCAAGTATCTTTAGAGTTATGTGGAGGACCACATGTAAAAAATACCAGTGAGTTAGGACATTTTAAAATAAAAAAAGAAGAAGCATCATCAGCAGGAGTAAGACGTATTAAAGCAATATTAGAATAAATTGTAATTTAGCGGTGAGATGTGTGAGGTGAGAGGTGAGATTTTAGGGATAGGCTTCGCAGGCTTTGCCTTAATTTCACACTTCCCACATCCCACTTCTCACTTCTCATTCAAATTACATTTTGAAAAGGAGATAGATAAAATGGAAGATTGTATATTTTGTAAAATAATAAAAAAAGAAATCCCATCATCTATAATTTATGAAGATAATGAGATAATAGCATTTAAAGATATTAATCCAGTTGCACCGGTTCATATATTAGTAATACCAAAAAAACATATGGAGTCATTGCTAGAATTAAAACAAGAAGATGAAGCTCTAATAGGTAGAATATATACTATTATAAATAAGATTGCAAAACAAGAAAAAATTGATGACAAAGGCTTTAGAGTAATTGTAAATTGTGGCGAAGATGGAGGACAAGAAGTAAAGCATTTACATTTTCACTTGTTAGGTGGAAGAAAATTAGGAACAAAAATTTGCGAAGAATATATAAAAAACTAAAATTATGTGATATAATATAAGTATAAGCATAATGGAGGTGTTAATATGGCAGCTAATAAATATGGAAATTTTTTAACAATAATGTTAGTAGTTTTAATTGTAGCAATAATTGGAGGAGTCGCATTTTTAGCATATAACTATATAATAAAGCCTCGTAATGGAGAAAATGATAAAATAGAAGCTATTGCTGAATTTGATAAAAATTTAGAAGAAGAAAAAGATGAAAATACTAATCAGACATTAGAAATAGAACCAACAGAACCTACTGAAAATCAGGCTTCATCATCAGGGCAAGTAAGAAAAAAAACATACTATAAAGGATTTGTTATGTTAGGATATATAACAATTTCTAAAACTGATGTTAAAGAACCAATATTAGACACTGTTACACCTGAATCTTTAAATACAGCAGTAGCTGTTTTATATCCAAGTAATCCACAATTGAATCAACCAGGTAATGTTGTTATAATAGGACATAATTATAGGAACGGACAATTCTTTTCAGACAATAAAAAATTATCAACAGGAGACAAAATAAAAATAAAAGATAATTCAGGAACTGAACTTACATATACAATATACGAAATATTTGAAACAACCCCAGAAGATACTAGCTTTTATAATAGAGATACAAATGGGGCAATAGAAGTTACATTATCTACATGTACAGATGATTCAAAAGCTAGAACAATTATACTTGCAAGAGTAGAATAATAAATAAAAACATTATATAAAAAAACTCTCAGTTTTCTGAGAGTTTTTTTATTGGCTGGGGTGGGAGGATTCGAACCGCCGCATGCCAGAGTCAAAGTCTGGTGCCTTACCGCTTGGCTACACCCCAATATTTATTTATTGGTTTGTGGGGTGGAAGATGGGACTTGAACCCACGGCCTCTGGTGCCACAAACCAGCGCTCTAACCAACTGAGCTACATCCACCATTATAATCACCATACTATTTTAAATAATTTTTTAAAATTTGTCAATGCTTTATTGATAATTTATTAAAATTAATAACCATTATAGACATTTTATTAAAAATGAATTAAAATATATATGTTAAAAGTAAATAAAAAATAGTTATTAATACAAAATTTGCTATGTGAATTTTAGAAGGAGGAAGCAAGTATGAACATATGGCATGATATAAATAAAGAAAGAATTAAACCAAATGAATTTATATCTGTAATAGAGATTACAAAAGGTGGAAAAAATAAATATGAATTAGATAAAGAAACTGGAATGTTAAGATTAGATAGAGTATTATATACAGCAACACATTATCCTGCAAATTATGGGTTTATACCAAGAACTTATGCAGATGATAATGATCCTTTAGATGTTTTAGTATTATGCCAGGAAAATATAGACCCGATGACATTAGTAGAATGTTACCCAATAGGTGTAATAACAATGATAGATTCAGAAGAGAATGATGAAAAAATAATAGCTGTTGCAAATAAAGATCCATTTTTAAATGCATATAAAGATATAGAAGATTTACCAAATCATATATCTTCTGAGATCATGCATTTTTTTGAAGTTTACAAGCAATTAGAAGATAAGCAAACAGTAGTAGAAAAGGTTTTAGGAAGAGAAGAGGCAGAAAAAATCATTAAAAAAGCAATAGATAATTATAATAATAAATTTGTAAGATGAGGAGAAACAAAATATGATTGAACAAATAATTTTTAGTTTAATTTCTCTATTGCTTTTCTTTTATATATTTATATTTAAGTTAATAAAAAAGAACGATACAACTTATTTAGTTATTTTAATAACTCAAGCAATAGGAATACTATTGAATTTTATACATATAATATTTGATATTTTTACAGGATTAACATTTAAATTAATTTTATATATATTATGTTTAATAATTCCTTTAGTAGTTCTAATATCAGAATTTAAAGGAGTAAATTTTAGTGAAATAATATATGTATGCTTAAGCAAAATTTTAATGATTTTTGGAAAAAGAAAAAAAGCAAAAGACGTTTTAACAAATTTAGTTTCAAAATATGATAAAAGTTATACAGGTCATAAGTTACTTGCAGAAATATACGAAACAGAAGGCGGAATGAGAAAGGCAATTGATGAATATGTTAAAGTTTTAGACATTAAAGGAAATGATTATAAATCATATTTTAAAATATCAAAACTATTAAATGATTTAGATAAGAAAAATGAAGCAATTGAAATGCTTAGTACCTTGGTAAAGAAAAAACCTGAATTATACGAAGCAAGCAAAATGCTACGGAGACCTATTATTAGAAAAAGAAAAATTTAAAGAGGCTACACATATATTTGTACAAGCAATTAAATACAATTCAGATAAATCAGATTTATATTATGATTTAGGAATAGCTTATAGTAGAATAAATGAATTTTCTTTAGCAAAAGGTTGTTTTGAAAAGGCAATAGAAATAGATTCTAATTTATATAATGCATATTATAGATTAGGACAAATAGCTTTGTTATATAGAGATATAGAAGCTGCAGAAAGGTATTTTACACAAAGTATATATGGTGAAACAGAGGGAAAATCATATTATCAACTTGCTAAAATATATATGATGAAAAATGACAAAAATAAATCTGCAATGTTTATAAATAAAGCTATTGAATTTGAAGCTAAATATTATGACATGGCAATAAAAGAACCTATATTTTTTGCGATTAAGCAAATGATTCAAGAACCAAACAATAAGGAATCCGGAGACATAATTGAATCAGAAAAAGAGAAAAGTATTTCTGAATATTTAGATAATACCTATGATTTAACAAAAATTTTAAATAAAAAGGAAAATGAAAAAAATTAAAATCGCTAGAATAAAATATAATCTGTTAAATACATAAATTTATAATTCTTAAATAATATAATAGTAAATTAAATAAGAAAGTAGTGATATGATGTGATTAAACAAATAGGGATAATTGGCGGAGATTTAAGAATTATAAGGTTAGGTGAAATATTATCTAAAGAGGGATATCTAATTTATACATACGGACTGGATAAATATAATTTTATGAATAAAAATGTATTAAAATGCAATAAAATTGAAGAAGTATGTAATAAATGTGATTATATATTAAGCGGAGTTCCTTTTTCAAAAGATGGAATATATGTTAACGCTCCATTTGCTAATAAACAAATACAAGTAGATGATTTATTAAAAATTGTAATGAATAAAACTTTAATTGTAGGTGGAATAAAACGAGAAATAAAAGAAAAAGCAATTAAATATAATGTTAAAATAATAGATTTATTAGAATATGAGGAATTAACTATATTAAACATAATTCCAACTGTAGAAGGTGCAATTCAAATTGCAATGGAGCAAACTGAGTTTACAATAAACAATAGCAAGTGTT
>CALXNI010000036.1 GCA_944389715.1 uncultured Clostridia bacterium
GGATTTCCAGGAATTCCAATAAAAATTGCTTTTCCAGAGACAAAAGTTGTTTTACTAGATTCTTTAAATAAAAGAATAAAATTTTTAAATGAAGTTATAGAGAACCTAAATTTAAAAAATATAAAGGCTATTCATGGTAGAGCAGAAGATTATGGAAGAGATAAAAATCACAGAGAAAAATATGATGTGGCAATTGCAAGAGCTGTAGCATCATTAAATATTCTGTTAGAATATATGATGCCGTTTATAAAAATCCATGGAAAATGCCTTTGTATGAAAGGTAATAATTGTGAAGATGAAATAAAAAAAAGTAGGTATGCGATAAAAGAATTAGGGGGAGAGCTATTAGATATAGGAGAATTTTACATACCAAATACAGATATAAAAAGAAACATTATAGAAATTGAAAAAGTAATTGAAACAAAAAACAAATATCCTAGAAAAGCTGGAACACCTACAAAAGACCCGCTATAAACCTGTTCCACACTCAACATAACCGTGAAACAATTGATGCAGGCTGATTTTAACTGACAGGCAAAATAACAAATTTCGACAAATAAAGTAAAAAATAAATATAAAATATTATACAAATTCATTGACATATTGATTTTAATTTTATATTATTAATATGTTAATGAATTTTATGTTGGAGGGATAAATTTGAGCAAAATAATCGCAGTAGTAAATCAAAAAGGAGGAGTCGGAAAGACTACAACAGCAGTTAATGTAAGTACAGTGCTAGCAAAAAAAGGTAAAAAAGTGTTATTAATAGATTCTGATCCGCAGGGAAATGCTACAAGTGGGTTAGGTATTGATAAAAATACAGAAAAATCTATTTATGATGTTATAATAAATGATGTTGAAATTAATGAAGCTATAATAAAAAGTCCAATAAAAAATTTATTTGTATGTCCATCTAATATAAATTTAGCAGGAGCAGAAGTAGAACTTGTTCCTATGATGGCAAGAGAGCAAAAGTTAAAAGAAAAATTGATAAAAATAGAAAACGATTTTCATTATATTATTATAGATTGTCCACCATCATTAGGACTTCTTACTTTAAATGCTTTTACAGCAGCTAATTCATTATTAATACCAATTCAATGTGAATATTATGCATTAGAAGGAGTAGGACAACTTATAAATACAGTAAATTTAGTTAGAAAACAGCTTAATAAGTCTTTATATATTGAAGGTGTGGTTCTTACCATGAATGATGCAAGAACAAATCTTTCTAATCAAGTAATAAAAGAGGTAAGAACTTACTTTAAAGACAATGTATATAAAACAATAATACCAAGAAATGTAAAGCTTAGCGAGGCACCAAGTTATGGAATGCCAATTACTGTATATGCTCCTAAGTCAAAAGGAGCAAGGTGTTATGAAAAATTAACAAATGAAATCTTAAAAAATGATAGAAGATAAAAACTTATATTGATAAGTTAAAATAGATTAAGACTATATCTTTAGATAATAAATATAAATAATAGTAAGAGACTATATAAATAAAAAAGGAGGAAATGACAAAATGACAAAAAACACAGGATTAGGAAAGGGTTTAGATGCATTATTAAACAATGTAGTAGATGAAACAGTTCAAGAAGGTGAAAAAGTACAAAATTTAAAAATTATAGATGTGGAACCAAATAGAGAACAGCCAAGAAGAAACTTTGACGAAGAAGCCTTAGAAGAATTATCAAACTCTATAAAAGAATATGGTGTTATCCAACCAATAATTGTTACAAAACAAGATAATTACTATCAAATAGTTGCAGGAGAAAGAAGATGGAGAGCATCTAAAAAGGCTGGGCTAGATGAAATACCGGCAATAGTAAGAGAATATGATAAACAAAAAAATAGTGAAATAGCTTTAATAGAGAATATTCAAAGAGAAGATTTAAATCCAATTGAAAAAGCAACTGCAATAAGAGAATTGTTGGATAAATATAAATTAACACAACAACAATTAGCAAATAAGCTAGGAATAAGTAGGAGTGGGCTTGCAAATACTGTAAGAATATTGAACTTAGATGAAAGAGTAATAGAATTAGTAAAAGAAGGCAATCTTACAGAAGGACATTGTAAGGCACTACTTGCAATAGAAAACCCAGAAAAGCAATATCAAGCAGCACTTTGTATTATTCAAAGTGGAGATAGTGTTAGAGAAGTAGAAAAACAAATGAGAATAAAGAAAAAAACAAATTCAGCTGTAAAAAATAGATATGAGCCAATTTATAGAGAGATAGAAGACTCTTTTAGAAATTTTTTTGGAGCTAAAGTTAAATTAGAAGCAAAAGAAAGAAGTGGAAAAATCATAATTCAATATTCTTCAAATGAGGAATTAGATAGGATTTTAAATATAATAAAATAAATTGCAATTTGTTTTATTGTATAAGGAGGAGAGAACAAATGATAACTGATTTTTTGAAAACAGAAACTTTTCTAATAATAATTGCAGGAATAAATATAATATTAATAATTATATATATATGTAATTTAATAAAATTAAATAAAACAAACAAAAATTATAAAAATTTCATGAAAAAATTAGGAAATGGTAATAATATAGATGAAATGCTTAGAGAATATATAGACAAAGTTGAAGAAGTAGATAATAAAAATAAAGATATCTTAGAATATTGTAATAGATTAGATAAAAATATTTCTTTATGCATCAAAAAAATAGGAATGGTAAGGTATAGTGCATTTAAAGATACTGGAAGTGATTTAAGTTTTGCACTAGCACTTTTAAATGATAATAATGATGGAGTATTATTAAACGGAATATATTCAAGAGAAATGTCTAATATATATGCAAAACAAATAAAAGAAGGAAAAACTATTAATAAATTAACAGAAGAAGAGGAGAGGGCATTAGAAATTGCCTTGAATCAAAAATAAAAAAATGAATAAAATATTGACAATTAATAATTTGCATGTTAAACTATTAATTGTCACTTACAAGGAGAGGTGGTCGAGTTGGTTTAAGGCACCAGTCTTGAAAATTGGCGTAGGTTTGTAGCCTACCGTGGGTTCGAATCCCACCCTCTCCGCCAAGATATTTAAAGCAAACAAGGAAAATGAAGAGTGAATAATGAAAAGTATATAAGTAATTAAAAACAAATGGTGAAAGCAAGTTTGTACTCTTCATTATTCACTTTTCACAATTAATTATTAAATAAATTAGATATGGAGACGTACCCAAGTGGTTGAAGGGGGCAGTTTGCTAAACTGCTAGGGTTCGTAAGGGCCGCGGAGGTTCAAATCCTCTCGTCTCCGCCAAAGATAATATAAAGCAAATAAGGCTTTATATTATCTTTTTATTTAATAGGAAAAATCGAATATTTTCCTATTATAATTCATATTTTAGCAATTTATTTGGAGAGCGGGCGATTAAAATCGCACCTACATTTTATCTACAATTTAAAATTTTAGTCTGACTATTAGAAATAAAATAAATTAAATTAAAAAAATAAAATAAATAAGCAAATTAAATAAATAGAATAAATTAAATAAAATAGAATAAAGAATTAAATAAATTAAATAAACAAAATAAACAAAATAAATAGAATAAAATAAATAAATTAAATAAAATAAATTAAATAAAATAAATTAAATAAAATAAATAGAATAAAATAAATAGAATAAAATAAATAGAATAAAATAAATTAAATTAAATACAATAATAAATAAATCAATTAAAAAATAATAAAAAATTATTACTTATAGTAAAGAGATCTAATTGACGAATAAATAGAGTAGAATTTGAAATTTTATAAAAATTTATATCAATAAAACTTTAACAAGAGAACTAAAAAAGTTAAAAAGGAGAAAAGAGAAATTTCAAATTAAGAAAATATAAATGGAAGAAAATGGAAACACATATAAAACAGCTAAATTTTATAATGAACGGAATTAACGTTTGAATAATATAATAAGAAAGTTATATAAAAAAATGAAAGCATACAATATGTAAACTTTAAAAAGAAGATGAATATTTTATATAAGACTATATAAAAAAAACAGGTAAATATAATACATATATTCAAAAGACTACTTTTTAAAAATAGTAAAGGGTAGTCTTTTGTTATAGAAAAGAAATTTTTTTAAAAAAGTAGAAAAAAAGAGGCTGTGGATAACTAAACCATATATTTATCTAAAGCAACGGATTAAAGTAAAAAAAGAGATTTTTAAAAAAAGAAGGCAAGTGTACATAAACAAAAAAAGACTATAAATATATTTTATATAAAAACAAAAAAATGAAGTAACTTTTTAAAACTTTATGTATGAAAAGAGAAAGAAAATGATAAAAAACAAAAAATATGTAATAAAAAATCGTGTATAAACAATAAAAAATAGCAGGTAACATAAATAAAAAGAGATAGATATTAAATGATTATATTTATAAGAATTAAAAAGACAAAAAAATTATTCAAACATTATAAATGGAAAATAATAGAAATTAAAAAATAAATAAAAAGCCAATAAAATAAAAGAAACATATAATCAAAAAGACAAATAAGCACATATAAAATAGGCGCCTAAAAAATGTCACTAAGACAACAAAAATAAAGTAAAATTATTTTTAAATAAAAAATTTAAAAATTAAATATAATTTTAAAAGAATAAAATAAATTATTAAAAATAATTAAAAGAAATAATTAATAAACAAAAATAATAAATTAATAAAATAATTAAATAAAAAAATATTAAGTAAATATTTTATTAAGTTAATAAAATAAAAATTAATAAAAAATAATTTAATAATTATTTTTTTTAAAATTAAATATAATATTAAAAATTAAAATTTATTTATTAATGATTTTTGATAAAAAAACAATCA
>CALXNI010000037.1 GCA_944389715.1 uncultured Clostridia bacterium
CACCCGCCCGCCAAAACAAAATAATTGCAAATGTTGTAGGGGTCGCCGCCCACGGCGACCCGCATATCAATATTTAAGGGTCGCCCAGGGGTGCGACCCCTACAGATTTAAAATTAATTTAATCACAAAAATTACAATTTATATAACAAAAAATATTTTCCCAAACATCTATTGCTTATAAAAATCTTTTGTGATATAAAGAACGTATAATATAAAATATTGTTAATTTTTATAAATTAATAATATAATAAAAAAGAGGGGGAGATATTAAAATATGGAAACAATTGAACAAGTTAATGAAGATTTCAATGTAAAAAAACCTAAGAGAAAAGGACTAATAATATCATTAATAATTGTAGCTGTTATAATTATTGCATTATTATTAGTTTATTTTTTAATATTTGCAAAACCAGAATTTATATTTAACAGTGCAATTGACAAATTATTTGCAATAGAAGAAGAAACATATGACTCTATAAAGGTAAATTCAAAAGTAAAGGTTTCAATAGAGGCAAAAGATACTTCTATTCAAGAACAACTTAGTGAATTAGAAAAATATACATTTAACTTAAATACTCAATTAGACATTAAAGAAAAAGACGCAGCATTAGGATTGGGAGTAGAATATGATAATGATGAAGTTGTAAATGCAAATATATATTATAACAACGAAGAATTATATGCATATTTAAATGGATTATTTGATAAATATATTCAAATTGATATGCCACAAGAAGCAAAAGACAGTTTAAAGACTGCTTTTGAATCTTTTGATATTTCAGATGAACAAAAAGAAAAAAACAAGAAAGCTATAGAAATAATTAGAGATGAATTAAAAAATCAAATAAAAGAAGAAGGAACTTTTGAAAAAGAAAAAGTTACAATTGATTTAAATGATAAAGAAACAAAAGTTAATAAATCAATGCTTGTATTAACAGAAAAAGCTTTATTAAATGTTTTAGAAAATATGTGTGGCAATTTAGCTGATAATGATGAATTTATAGATTGTTTTGAAGAATCACCAAAAGATGCATTAAGTCAAATATCAGATGAATTAAAAAATACAGACACAGAAAGTGAATACAAGATAACAATATCAATATACACAAAAGGTTTATTAAACAAATTTGTTGGAGCAGAAGTAGAAATAGATATTCCTGAAGAAGACCAAAAAGTAACAGTTACAATGCTACAAGAAGATGAAGAGGTATATTCATTTAATGTCGAAATGAAAACAACAAGTGGAAAAGTAGACTTAATAAAAGGAACAATTGAAACACAAACAGAAACGGACAATAAAGATGAACAAAAAGGAAAAACTACATTAACAATGGAAATTGCAGAAGTAGGAACAGCTAAAATAGAATTAGACTACTCATCAGAGTTTAATAAAGGAATAGATGGTGTCGATTTAAACAATGTAGTAAATATGAATGATTTAACAGAACAAGATATGCAAGGAATTATGGAAAAGTTAATGGAAAGACCATTAATAGGGGAAATTATAGAAAGCCAAATGAATTCAACAACAAATAACAATACTCCAGTTCAACAACAAAATACACCAACTCTTACAACATCACAAAATCAAGTATCAAACTATGGCTTTACAGTAACATATTCAGTTCCAGCAGGATGTGAATATGATTCAGATTTTTCATCTGATTATAGAAAATATTATGATATGGATAATCAAAATTCTGATATAAGTGCAATAATTGGAATTAGTTGGTACACAGATGACGATTATATACAATACATCGAAAGGGACTACAACTATTATACTACAGATAGCACATTTTATAAAAATGTAAATTTAAGTGAATTAAAAACAATTAATGTAGGTGGAAACGAATTTAAATACCAAATAATATCTTATGAATCAAATTCAGAATACTATAGTGAAAGATACCAATCTGCATATATATGGTACAGATTAAATGATGAATATATATTTACTGTAGAACTAGAAGCTACAGATGCAGATATAACAGAAGAGTTAATAACATCATTCTTAAATATACAAGTTGGGAAGGTAAGTGAATAAAAAAATAAACAATAAAAAAAGATGCATTAGGCATCTTTTTTTATTTAAAACATTTTCAAAAAAATAAACATATGATAAAATAACAGAGTAACCAAGATGTAATTATGTTTTGGCCTAATATTAATACCGATAAAAGGTGATAAAAATGATTAAATTTACAAAAATGCAGGGCCTAGGAAACGATTATGTCTATATTGACTGCTTTTCTCAAGATGTCAATTTAGGAAACATATCTGACCTGGCTAAATTTATGAGCAACCGTCATTTTGGAATAGGTTCTGATGGAATAATTTTAATATGCAAAAGTAACATAGCAGATTTTAAAATGAGAATGTTCAATTTTGATGGAAGCGAAGCAGAAATGTGTGGAAATGGAATTAGGTGTGTAGGTAAATTTGTGTATGATAAGGGATTAACAAACAAAGAAATTGTAAGTATTGAAACATTGGCAGGAATAAAAATACTAAAACTTAATGTAAAAAATGGAAAAGTAGAAACAGTAAGAGTAGATATGGGAGAGCCTATTTTAAATCCAAAAGAAATACCAGTTAATTTTGAAGGCGAACCAGTAAAAGGACTGAAAATCAAAGCAATTGATAAAGAGTTTGATTTTACATGTGTTTCTATGGGAAATCCACATGCAATAACTGTAATAGAAAATACAAAAGATTTTGAAATAGAAAAATATGGACCAGTATTAGAAGTTGATAAACATTTTCCTAAAAGAGCAAACATAGAGTTTATTGAGATAATAGATAAAGAAAATATAAAAATGAGAGTATGGGAAAGAGGAGCAGGAGAAACACTTGCATGTGGTACAGGCGCTTGTAGCGTAGCAGTTGCATGTAATTTAAATGGATTTACAAATAGAAAAGTAAATATACATTTGCTAGGAGGAAAACTACAAATAGAATGGGATAAAAAAACAAACCACGTATTTATGACAGGCCCAGCAGTAACAGTATTTGAAGGAGAAATGGAGATTTAATCACACAAATTCCAATTTATACAATGAAAGGAGAAAACGAAAATGTTTAAAATTAACGAAAATTATTTAGAATTACAAGATAGCTATTTATTTTCTACAATAGCAAAAAAGTTGGATGAATATAAAGAAAAAAATCCAGAAAAAGAAATAATAAAAATGGGAATAGGAGATGTAACAAGACCAATTGTACCAGCAATAATAGATGCAATGCATAAAGCAGTTGATGAGATGAAAAATGAAAGTACATTTAGAGGATATGGACCAGAACAGGGATATGAATTTTTAAGAGAAAAAATTTCAAAATATGATTATAAAAATAGAAATATAGATATATCACCTGATGAAATTTTTGTATCAGATGGATCTAAATGTGATGTAGCAAATATATTAGATATATTAGGAAACGAAAACAAAGTTGCAATAACTGACCCAGTATATCCAGTATATTTAGATACAAATGTTATGATAGGAGCAGCAGGAAAGTATAATGCAAAAAAAGGAATGTATGAAAATATAGTATATCTACCAATAAAAGCAGAAAATAATTTTATACCAGAACTTCCAAAAGAAAAAGTTGATATTATATATTTATGCCTTCCAAATAACCCTACAGGAACAGTTTTAAACAAAGCAGAATTAAAAAAATGGGTAGATTATGCAAAAGAAAATAAGCTATTGATATTATTTGATTCAGCATATGAAAGATATATTACTGAAAAAGAAATTCCACATAGTATTTATGAAATAGAAGGCGCAAAAGAAGTTGCAATAGAATTTAGGAGCTTTTCAAAAACTGCAGGATTTACTGGAATAAGATGTGCATATACGGTAGTACCAAAAGAACTTAAAGCTTGGACAAAAGAAAATGCAGAGGTAGAATTAAATAAGTTATGGAATAGAAGAATGTCTACAAAATTCAATGGAGTATCATACATAACTCAGAGGGCAGCAGAAAGTGTTTATTCAGAAGAAGGGCGAAAACAAATAGAAGAAAATATAGCTTATTATATGGAAAATGCAAGAATAATTAGAGATGGATTAAATAAAGCAGGCTATGTAACATATGGAGGAATTAATGCTCCATATATATGGCTAAAAGTACCAGAAGGATTAACATCTTGGGAATTCTTTGACAAACTATTAAACGAAAAACAAATAGTTGGAACACCAGGAGTTGGATTTGGACCATCAGGAGAAGGATACTTTAGGCTAACAGCATTTGGAACAAGAGAAAATACAATAAAAGCAATGGACAGAATGAATGAATAGTAGTATAATAATAACGTCAAATTTTATGTTTAGGAGAATTAAGATGAAAAAAGAGAAACTTATAGAAATAGCAAAGCATTTTAAAATCGAAGGGGAGCCAATAAATATTGAGGTATGTCAAAGTGGACATATTAATAAAACATATGCTATTACATATAAAACAAGTGGTGGACAAAATAAAAAATATATTCTTCAATATGTAAATACAAATGTTTTTCCTGATTTACCAGAACTAATGATAAATATAAAAAAAATAACAAAATATATGAACGAAAGAGCAATTCAGAATGGTGAACCTATAGATAGACTTACAATTACAATGATAGATACTTTAGATGACAATCCATATGGTATATATAATAAAAATTGGAGAATGGAAGAATTTATAGATAATACAAAAACATATTTAACAACAGAAAGTATGGAAATACTTTCAGAAGCGGGAAAAGCAGCAGGAAAGTTTCAAAAATATCTACATGGATTTCCTGCAGAAGAATTATATGAAATAATACCAAAATTTCATTATACACCAAATAGAGTAAACCAGTTAAAAGAAGCACTTTCAAGCAAAGGGAATTTAGAAAAAAGAGAAGAGAGATTTAAACTTGCAAAAGACACTATAGAGTTTGTAACAGATGAAAATAGACTTGGCAAAACAAACATTATTACTAAGAAATTAGAAAATAAAGAAATACCACTTAGAGTTACACATAATGATACAAAATTAAGTAATATATTATTTGATAAAGATACAGATAAAGCAGTATGTTTAATCGACTTAGACACTGTAATGCCAGGTGCTTTAGCATATGATTTTGGCGAAGGACTAAGAACAGGTATTACAACAGCAAAAGAAGACGAACAAGATTTATCAAAGATTTATGCAGATATTAATAGATTTGAAAGTTACACAAAAGGTTTTCTAAGTGAAGTAAAAAATACTATAACAAAAGAAGAGTTAAATACCCTTCCACTTGGAGTTTGGATGATGACATATGAAAATGCAATAAGATTTTTAGCAGATTATTTAAATGGTGATGTGTATTTTGCTGTTGATGAAAATATAGAAAATCATAATCTAGTAAGAGCAAAGGCACAACTAGAATTATTAAGACAAATGGAAGAAAAAGAAGAAGAGATGAAGGGAGTAATAAAAAAATATGGATTTTAATGATTTAGCAGAACTGATATTTCCAGATGCAAAGGATATTTCATACTATGAAGAAAAATATCCAGTAAGGGAGTTAAAAGAAGGCGCAATGGTAACAAGATTTGCACCTAGTCCAACTGGTTTTATACATATAGGAGGATTATTTGGAAGTATAATAGATAGAAAATTAGCACAGCAATCAGAAGGAGTATTTATATTAAGAATTGAAGATACAGACCAAAAAAGAGAAATAGAAAACGGAGTAAGTCAAATAGTTAACGGGCTTAAAGACTTTGGAATTATACCAGACGAAGGTGTAATATCAGAAAACGAAGAAAAAGGAAATTATGGTCCATATAAACAAAGTGAGAGGAAAGAAATATATCAAGCTTATGCTAAAAGTTTAATTAAACAAGGACTTGCATATCCATGTTTTTGCACTCCAGAAGAATTAGAAGAAATAAGAGCAAAGCAAGAAGCTGCAAAAATAAGACCAGGATATTATGGAGTATGGGCAAAATATAGAACACTTCCATTAGATGAGGCAATAGCTAAAATAAAAAATGGTGATAAATATATTATTAGATTTAAATCTCAAGGAAGAGAAGATAGAAAAATAAAACATAAAGATAGCATAAAAGGAAACATTGAATTTCCAGAAAATGACCAAGATATAGTAATTATAAAAGCAGATGGACTTCCAACATACCATTTTGCACATGCTGTAGATGACCACTTAATGAGAGTAACACATGTAATTAGAGGAGATGAATGGGTATCATCTATTCCTCTTCACTTAGAATTGTTTAGAGCATTAGGATTTAAACCTCCTAAATATGCACATACTGCAACAATAATGAAAGATGAAAATGGAAGCAAAAGAAAAATTAGTAAAAGAAAAGATCCAGAAGCGGCTGTAAGTTATTATCATGAGCAAGGAATACCAGCAGATGCTGTTGTAGAGTATTTATTAAATATTGCAAATTCAAGTTTTGAACCATGGAGAAGAGGAAATCCAAATAAAGATATATCAGAATTCAAATTAGAATTAAATAAGATGAGTGTAAGTGGAGCCGTATTTGATATGGTAAAACTTTTAGATGTATCTAAAAATGTAATATCTAAATATACTGCAGAAAGAATATATGAAGAAACATTAAATTGGGCAAATAAATATGATAAAGAATTTGCAAAATTATTAGAAAACAACAAAGATTATTCAATAAAGGTTTTAAACATAGAAAGAGGAAAGGCAAAACCTAGAAAAGATATAGCAAAATGGTCAGATGTAAAAGAAAGCATAAAATATATGTATGAAGAAGAATTTAATAAAATGAACGAATACGAATTCCAAAAAATAGATAATAAAGAAGAAATAAAAGATATTTTAAGTTCATATATTGATAATTATTTTGATATATCTGACGATAAAGATACTTGGTTTAATAAAATAAAAGATTTATCAGAAGAAAAAGGTTATGCAAGAGAAGTAAAAGAATATAAAGCAAATCCTGAAGGATACAAAGGACATGTAGGAGATGTAAGCACAGTAATAAGAGTGCTACTCACAACAAGACACAATACACCAGATTTGTATGAGATAATGCAAGTTTTAGGAAAAGAAACAGTTGTAAATAGAATTAGAAAATTTATCGATAATTAGATAAATTTTAATTTAGAGATTAGAGGTTGGAGATTAGAAATTAAAAATGTAGGGACGGCAATCTGCCGTCCGAAAAATATGAAATTTATTGCAAATATTGTAGGGGCGGGCCTTGTGTCCGCCCGAGAAAACAATTAATTTTGCGGGCGTACACAA